>CAMZIO010000012.1 GCA_947307255.1 uncultured Clostridia bacterium
GGGGACACTGCGGGTATGAACCGCATGCTCTAGCCAGCTGAGCTATGCCGCCAAATATGCCTGCTCGACAGGACAACAGCTACTATAACAGAAAAGAATTTGCTTTGTCAAGACTTTTTTGCAAAAAACCGGAAAAAGGGGACGGCTCGGAACAGGTCCCGGGCCGCCCCTTCGAATTGTGGCTTACAGGTCGTACAGCTCCGTGTACTTCTGCTCCAGATACGCGGTGAACACGGCGGGGTCAAACGGCTCCTCCACCGCCCGCTCGAACAGCTCGCCGGGGCGGAAGATTGCGCCGTACTGCCAGATGCGTTCGCGCAGCCAGTCGTTGATGGGCGCGAAGTTGCCCGCACGCACGCACGCGTCTACGTCCACGGTCTCCTTCATCTTGCGCAGGTACTGCGCGCCGTAGGCGCTGCCGAGCGCGTAGGACGGGAAGTAGCCGATACCGCCGCCGGACCAGTGGCTGTCCTGCAGCACGCCGTGCTTGTCGTCCGGCACGGTAACGCCCAGATACTCGTGATACAGGCGGTTCCACTCGGCAGGCAGGTCGCGCACCTCCAGCTCGCCCGCCATCACGCGCTTTTCCAACTCATAGCGCACCATGATATGCAGCGCGTAGGTCAGCTCGTCCGCGTCGATCCGGATCAGCCCCGGCTCAGCGCGGTTGAGCGCGCGGTAAAGCTCGTCAGCGCTGCGGCCGGCAAGCGCAGGAAAATGCTTTTGCGCCACGGGGAGAATGTACTCGCAAAACGCACGGCTGCGGCCGATGATGTTCTCATAGAAGCGGCTCTGGCTCTCATGCACGCCCATGGACACGCCGCCGTCGAGCACGGTGTAGGCCAGCTCCCGCGCGCTGCCGGTGTCGTAGAGCGCGTGGCCGCCCTCGTGAATCACGCTGTACATGGAGTTGGAAAAGTCGTCCTCGTGGTAGTTGGTGGTGATGCGCTCGTCCAGGTGCGAGCCAAAGCTGATCGTAAAGGGATGCTCCGTCGTGGCAAGCCCCACGCGGTCAAGGTCGAGCCCGATGAGCTTCATCAGCTCCAGCGAGAATTTCTCCTGCTCCGCCACCGGGAAATGGCCGTGCAGGATGCTGTTGTCCAGCTGCGGCTTTTCCAGCACCCTTTGCAGCAGCGGCACGATGTGTGCGCGCAGCGTCGCAAAAAACTCGTCGCAGCGCGCCATGGTCAGCCCCTCTTCAAAGCGGTCGAGCCAGTAGTCGTATGGCGCCTTGTCCGGCGCGCAGTAGGCGGCGAACTTCTTGTGCGTGTCAAAAATCCTCTGCAGCACCGGTTCGAACAGCGGCCAGTCGTTCTTTTCCTTTGCAGTGTGCCACACGTCGTCGGCCTCGACCATCAGGCGCTGGTACGCTACGTACTCCTCCATGGGAATCTTCTGCATCATGCGGATGTCCTTGAGCAGCAGCTCCACCTGACGCGCCTCGCAGCGGTCCAGCTCGGCGCGGTTGGCGTCGAGGAACTCCAGCAGCTCGACGGTTTCCTTGCCCGTGGCAAGCAGGTACATCTCCTGGCTGAGCACCGAAAGCGTCTGCGCGCGGTTGTCCGCTACGCCCTTGGGCGCGCCGGTTACGCCGTCGTAATAGATCAGGCTGCTGGCGTGCGCAAACGCAGCCTGCTTCTGCTGCAGGGCAGCAAGCTTTTCTTTGGCTTCGTTGATCGTCATATCTTACCTCCGTTAAAATGCCGCAGCGCGGCACAAAATTCGATGCGGCGGCACTCGCCCGCCGTCCTGTCGGCTTATCGGGCCGCTTCGCCGGAACGCAGCAGTTGCTTTGCCGCGGCGACGTCCCGCGCGATCTGGTCGTGCAGCGCGCGCGTGGAGGCAAACTTCTCCTCCCCGCGCAGCCGCGCAAGGAACTCCACACGGATCTCCTGTCCGTAGAGGTCGCCGGAAAAGTCCACCAGGTGCGTTTCCACCGTTACGCCGCCGTCCGTACTGACCGTCGGCCTCGTGCCGACGTTGGTAACGCCGGGACAGCGTCTTCCGTCGGGCAGGCAGACCTGGGTGGCGTAAACGCCGAATTTCGGCAGGATCAACGACGGCTGGGGCAGCAGATTGACCGTCGGGAACAGGCTTTTCGTACCCAGCCCCTTCCCGTGGCATACCGTTCCGCCCACGGCAAAGGGGTGGCCCAGAAATTCCGCACCGCGCCGCACCTCCCCCGCTTCGATCAGCGAGCGGATATAGGTGGAACTGACGGTGATCCCCTCGCGCTCCACCTTGGGAATAATATCGCAGCCGACGCCGTGCGCGGCGCAATAGCGCTGCAAAAGCTCCGGCGTGCCGGCGTTGCGATGGCCGAAGCGATAGTCGTGCCCGGCCACCAGATGCACCGCGCGATAGCGCGCAAGCAGCAGCAACTCCAGAAACTCCTCCCAGGGCATCGTCATCATCGCCCGGTCAAAGGGAGCAACGATGACCCGCTCGATCCCGTAAAGCGTGCGGATCAAGCGGCAGCGTTCGTCCACCGTGCTCAACAGCGGTACGGGAACGCCGGTAACAAATTCCTTGGGCGCGCGGTCGAATGTGAAGGCTGCGCTCGTCGCGCCCAACTGCCTCGCACGCTGCGCGGCCATGCGCAGCAGCGCGCCGTGTCCCAAATGCACCCCGTCAAAAAAGCCCAGGGCAATCACGGTTGGTTTCGTCATAACATACGGTTCCTTTTTTGCCCTCCGGCGCCCTACGCGCCGAAGAAATTTCTCATCGCGGTCAGCACGCCGCCCGCCGCGCGGGAGAGGGCGAGAAAGCTTCCGTCCTGCGCGTAAACGCGGTATGTCCCGTCCGGAACGTCCGCGCGGATCGGGTTGCCGCAGCGGCAGCGTCTTTCCGTTTCCGCGTCCGTGATGCGGTGGGCCGGGTACTCTCGAAACAGGCTGTCCGTCGGACGCAGCAGCGTTTCCTTTTGCTGCTGTACCTGCTCCAGCGTTACTGCCTCGGCCAGCGTAAACCCCGCCGCCATCGTGCGCGTGAGCGCGCTCATCGCGCCGCCGCAGCCGAGCGCCGCGCCGACGTCGTGGCAGAGCGTGCGGACATATGTGCCCTTGGAACAGCGCACGCGCAGCGCGTATTCGTTCTCCGCCGTCCGTCCCAACAGCTCCAGCGCGTAAATCGTCGCCGGGCGGGGCTTGCGCTCCACTTCGGCGCCCTTCCGCGCCAGCTCGTAGAGCTTTCGCCCCCGCACCTTGACCGCGGAGTACATCGGCGGGATCTGCATGATCTCGCCCGTAAAGCGCAAGAACACCGCGCGCAGCTCCGCCTCCGTCGCGGCGACGGGCGATTCGCTCAGCACCGTGCCGGTGGTGTCCTGCGTGTCGGTCGTTATTCCCAGGCGAAGGTGCGCCAGATACTCTTTCTCGCCGCCTTCGGCAAAGGCGACGGCCTTGGTCGCCTGCCCGACGAACACGGGCAGCACGCCCGTTGCCATGGGGTCGAGCGTACCGGCGTGCCCGACGCGCTTTTCGTGAAACATCCCGCGCAGCTTGGCACACACGTCCATGCTGGTCCAGCCGGCGGGCTTATTGATGATGATGATGCCGCTGGGCATAGCTCCTCCTTGCGCCTCAGCCGTTTTGCGCGCCGACCTCCTCGGCCGCGCACACGATGGCCAGCTTGGCCTGCTCCTGCGTCATACCGGAAATCACGCAGCCGGACGCCGCCCGGTGTCCGCCGCCGCCGAAGCGGGCGCAGACCTCGGTGGCGTTGACGCGCGCGCCGGTGCGCACGCTGATTTTCCACGCGCCGTCCGGTTGCTCCTTCATAGTGATCGAGCAATCCTGCCCCTCGACCAGCCCGCCGAGGGCGGCGATGTCGTCCGTGTCGTTCTCGCTCAGCGCCAGCTCCTCCTGCAAGGACCGCGGAAGCTGCACCACGACGATACGCCCGCCGTCAAAAAACTCCATCCCGTCGAGCAGCCGCGCCTCCAGCGCGAGGCGTTTTTTCGTCTTGGTGCGGAAATGGCGCTTGTTGACCGTGCGGAAGTCAATGCCCGCGTCGATCAGCGCCGCCGCCACGCGATGGGTGTTCGCCGTAACGTTCGAATACACAAAGCAGCCCGTGTCCGTGGACACGGCGACGTAGAGCGCCAGCGCCACCTCCGGCGTTACCTGCCCCAGCGCGACGGCAACCTCATAGAGGATCTCGCCGCAGGCGGCGCATTCGGGATGCACGCAGCACAGCCGGCCGAACCCCTCGTAGCTGGGGTGGTGGTCGATCGCCAGATCGACCGCAGTCTGCAAATGCTCTGCGTTGTCCGGGAACAGGCTCAGCGCCGCAAGATCCACGGAAACCACCGTGTCATAGGCGTAGCCGTCCGCCGCCCACAGCCCGTCGACGTACGGCGTGTAGAGCGCGACGACCTCCTCGTTTTTGAGCAGCCACGCCGTCTTGCCGAGGCCGCGCAGCATATGGCACAGCGCCGCCGCACAGCCCAGCGTATCGCCGTCGGGCCGCTTATGGGTCAGGATCAGATAGTTGTCGTGTGCGCGGAGAAAGTCCGCGACTTGCTCCGTCGTGAGCATCAGTCCTCATCCTCCAGCACGATGTTCGCGTTGGCGGGGTTGGCGGGCTTGACTACGTTGGGGTCGCGCAGCATCTCCAGAATATGCGCGCCGTACTCGATCGAATCGTCCGCCACGAACTGCAGCTCCGGCGTGTAGCGCAGGCGGATCGCCGCGCCGAGCTCCCGGCGCAGATAGCCCGCCGCGCTCTTGAGCCCGCGCAGCACGTCCTTTTCCTGCTGCTTGTCCAGCACGCTGACGAAGATTCGCGCATAGCGCAGATCCGTCGTGGTATCCACGTGGGTAATGGTTACCATGCCGCCCTGCACGCGCGGGTCTTTCAGCGTGCGCAGCAGCGCCGAGAGTTCCTTTTGTATCTCCTCATTGATTCGTCCAATGCGATTACTCGCCATGGTGCCTCCTCCTTTTGCGCTCAGATCGTAACCGTCAGGCAGATCTGTCCGTCCTCAAACAGGTTATCGCCTTCAAACAGCATCCCCAGCGCGTCCATATCCAATTCGGCAAGCGTACCGCGATAGCGGTGCAGCTCGCCCATCCCGCTGCCCAGCCAGAGCGACCAAAGCTCGACCGTTTCGCCGCTCAGAAGGTTTTCGCGCAGATAGTCCGTCAGTCGTTTGAGGTCCGCCCCGCGCCTCTCCAACGAGAGCGCGTAACGGCAGGGCTTGAGCGGAAGCTCCAGCTCCTCCACCGCCTCGCGGTAAGACTCCAGCTCCGAAACCGCAAAGCCGGCCGCAAAGACAATCCGGTTGCCGTGGATCTGGTGTTCCCGCATCTCCTGAAAATCGCACAGGGGCAGCGGCTTGTCCGCCGCCAGCAGATAAATACGGCTCATACGGCCCTCCTTTCTGAAAATGGGGACGGGCGTTCGCGCCCGCCCCCATACAGCCCTCGCAGCGTTTCGCGCCCGCAGGCGCGGAAAATATTGTCTTGCTTCCCGCCGCGCGCGGCGGGTCCTCTCAAAAGCGCTTGCGCTTTTTCTATCAAATCTCGATCTGCTCCATCACGAACGCTTCCACCACGTCGCCCAGCTTAACGTCGTTGTATTTTTCGAAGCTCAGGCCGCACTCGTAGCCGCTGGCCACTTCGCGTACCGCGTCCTTGAAGCGCTGGAGCGAAGCCAGATGCCCCTCGTGCACCACGATGCCGTCGCGCACGATGCGCACGTCGCAGGCGCGCTGGATCTTACCGTCGGTAACGTAGCAGCCGGCGACCGTGCCGACGCTGGAAACCTTGTAGGTCTGGCGCACTTCGGCGTGGCCGATGACCGCCTCGCGGTACTTCGGGGAAAGCATACCCTTCATGGCAGCCTCGATCTCGTCGATCGCGTCGTAGATCACGCGGTACATCCGCATATCCACGTGGTTGCGCTTGGCGCTTTCCGCAGCGACCGCGTCGGGACGCACGTTGAAGCCGACGATGATCGCGTTCGAAGTCGAAGCCAGCATGACGTCGCTTTCGCTGATCGCACCGACCGCGCCGTGGATCACGCGCACGCGCACCTCCTCGTTGCTGAGCTTCTCGATCGAGGACTTGACCGCCTCGACAGAGCCCTGCACGTCGGCCTTGACGATGATGTTGAGATTCTTCATCTCGCCGGCCTGGATCTGGCTGAACAGATCCTCCAGCGAAACCTTGGCGACCGGCGCGTTGGCCTTGATCTTCTCTTCTTCCTTGCGCTGCTCGACCAGCTCGCGCGCCAGGCGCTCGTCCGCAACGGCGTTGAACGTCGCGCCCGCGCCGGGTACCTCGCTCAATCCCGTGATCTCCACGGGGACGGAGGGACCCGCCTCGGTCAGGCGCTGGCCCTTGTCGTTCATCATCGCGCGCACACGGCCCACAGCGGTGCCGGCGATGATGATGTCACCCTGGTGGAGCGTGCCGTTCTGCACGAGCAGCGTGGCGATCGGGCCGCGGCCCTTGTCCAGGCGCGCTTCGATCACGGCGCCGCTGGCGGCGCGGTTGGGGTTGGCCTTGAGCTCGCCGACCTCGGCGGTCAGCGCGACCATCTCCAGCAGGTTGTCGATGCCCATGCCGGTCTTGGCCGAAATCGGGCAGATGATGGTATCGCCGCCCCAATCCTCGGCCAGCAGGTCGTACTCGGTGAGCTGCTGCTTGACACGCTCGGGGTTGGCGTCGGGTTTATCCATCTTGTTGATTGCCACGATGATCGGGATGCCCGCCGCCTTGGCGTGGTTGATCGACTCGACCGTCTGGGGCTTGATGCCGTCCTCTGCCGCGACGACGAGGATGGCAATATCGGTAATCATCGCGCCGCGGGCACGCATGGAGGTAAACGCCTCATGACCCGGCGTGTCGAGGAAGGTGATGGGCTTGCCCTTGATCTGCACCTGATAGGCGCCGATGTGCTGGGTAATGCCGCCGGCTTCGCCGGAGGCGACGCTGGCGTTGCGGATATAGTCCAGCAGCGAGGTCTTGCCGTGGTCCACGTGGCCCATCACGACCACCACCGGCGCGCGAAGCTGCAGCTCGTCCTCGGTATCCTGATGGTCGTCGATCAGCTTTTCCTCAATCGTTACGACGACTTCCTTTTCGACCTTACAGCCCATTTCCTCGGCCACGAAGGCGGCGGTGTCGAAGTCGATCATCTGGCTCAGCGAGGCCATCACGCCGTTTTTCATCAGACACTTGACGACCTCGGTACCGGTCTTCTTCATGCGCGTGGCCAGCTCGCCCACGGAGATCTCATCCGGGATCTGCACCTTGAGCGGGGTCTTCTTGATGACCTCCATGCGCAGGCGGCGCATCTTCTCGGCCTCCTCCTGCTTGCGCTTATTGGAGTTGCCGGGCGCATTGCGGGCGTTCTTGTTGCGGCCCGCGTTGCGGAATTTCTCCTTGCTGCCCTGCTGGTCGCTGCGGCGGTTCCCGCCGGAGCGCTCCGCCATATCCTGCAGCTTCTCGTCATATTTATCGAGATTGACGTTGGTCGCCTTGCGGGTATCCACGACCTTCTTCTCCGGCACGCGGGAAGCGGGCTTTGCCGCGGCGGTCTTATCCGGCGCCTTGGGCGCGGGAGTTTTCGCCTTGGGTGCAGCGGCCTGCGCCGGACGCGCGCCCGCCTGTCCCGGCGCGGCGTCCGCGGGCTTCGTCTCCTGCGCCGGGACGCTCTGCTCTGCCGCGGGTGCGGGAGCCGCCGCCGTCTTCTCCTGGTAGGTTTCGGCAAAGATCGTCTCGATCTTGACCTGGTTTTTCTGGGTCAGGCAGTCAAATACGATCGACAATTCCCGCTCGTCGAGCGACTGAGAGTGTCCCTTCGGCGCATCCGTGTACTCCTTGAGGATCGCCACGATATCCTTGCTGTTCAGGCCGAAGTCCTTTGCAAGATCATGCACCTTGTTTTTATTCGCAGTAGTAGCCAATATAACACCTCCAAATGTGTTGCGACCGTATCCGGCCGGCTGCCCGGCCGCCACGCCCATGGCGGGAATCCCCGCCGCACTGGTTCTTCCTTTTCAACGATTCCGCGTCAGGGCTTTTCGCGCTTTGCGCTGCCCTTGCCCTTTTTTACCGGGCGGGCGTTCAAAAAGCGCGATGCGCTTGCGCGTCTTTGCGCGCTGCGCCGCTGCGCCTCCCGCCGCGCCCTTGTCGGGCGCGCGGCGCGTGTGTCCGCCTGCGGTTTTTTCTCTGCCGGTATGCTCGCCGGCGGTTCTTTTTCGCCCCGGCGCTTCTGTTTCCCGGTGCGCACGTTCTTTTCATGCCGCGCCTGCTCCAGCTTGCGCTGTGCCGCGCGCTGCGCCTTGACGGCAAGCCGCTGTGCCGTCTCCCCGTAACGCTCAGGATCCTGTGCGGCGAGCCTCTTGGCAATCGCCTCGGCAAAGCCGATATCCGTTACCGCGGCCATGGCGCAGGACGTGCGTCCCACGGCGCGGCCGAGCGCCTCCTTCGTCGCCGGCAGACGCAGGTACAGGCACTGTCCCGCGTCCGCGAAATGGCGCAGCCGGCGATAGCTGTTCTCCGCCGCGTCGTCTGCCAGCAGCAGCAGTCTTGCGCTGCGGGCGCGCGCCGCCGCGGCGGTCGGCTCCTCGCCCACCTCGAGCTTGCCGGCTTTTTTGGCAAGGCCGATCATAGAAAGGATCTTATCCACCGCTGACCATCTCCTTTTCCAGCGCATCGTAGACCTCCGGCGGGATTGCCGCGCCGAAGGCGCGCTCCAGCGCGCGGGTCTTGCGTGCGCGCTGCAGGCAGGCGAGCTGCGGACAGACGTAGGCGCCGCGGCCGGGCTTTTTGCCGCCGAAGTCCAGCGAAACCTCGCCCTCCGGCGATTTGACCACCCGGATCAGCGCGCGTTTTTCTTTCATCTCGCGGCAGCCCACGCATTGACGCTGGGGGATCTTTTTCACTTTTTGCATGGGCACTGCCTCCCGTTTCTCTTACGCCTCTTCCTGATAGTTGTCCGGCTTAATGTCGATCTTATAGCCGACCAGGCGCGCGGCAAGCCGTGCGTTCTGCCCCTCCTTGCCGATGGCAAGGGAGAGCTGGCCGGCCGGCACGATCACGCGGCACGCCTTGCCCTCTTCGGCCAGGCGCACCTCCAGCACCTCCGCCGGGGCCAGCGCCGCGGCGATATACTCGGCAGGATCTTCGCTGTACTTGATGATGTCGATCTTCTCGCCGCGCAGCTCGTTGACGATGTTGTTCACGCGCTGGCCGTGCTGGCCGACGCAGGCGCCGATCGGATCGACGTTGGGGTCGTTGCTCCACACCGCCATTTTGGTGCGGCTGCCCGCCTCGCGGGCGATGCTGCGGATCTCGACGATGCCGTCGTAGATCTCCGGCACCTCCAGCTCGAACAGGCGCTTGACCAGCCCCGGATGCGTGCGCGAGATGACGACCTGCGGTCCGCGGGATTGACGGCGCACGTCCACAAGATAGACCTTGATGCGCTGGCCTTCCACCAGCTCCTCGCCCTTGACCTGCTCGCTCGCGGTCAGAATGGCGTCGGTCGCTTCGCTGCCCGTGCCGATGCGCAGCGCTGCGTTTCCGGTACGCGGGTCAATGCGCAGCACCTGCCCGGTGAGGATCTCGTGCTGCTTGGAGTTGTACTCCTCATAGACCATGCCGCTTTCCGCCTCGCGCAAGCCCTGAATGATGACCTGCTTGCCGTTTCCGGCGGCGATACGGCCAAACTCCAGATTGTCCACGGGGATATTGACGACGTCGCCCACGGCATACTTGGCAGAGAGCTTCTTCGCCTCCTCCACGGACATCTGCGTGCCGGGGAATTCGACCTCCTCGACCACTTCCTTCTGCACGTACATCCGCAAATCCCGCTTGGTCTCATCCACGTCCACGATCACGTTTTCCACGCCCTCGTGGTCGCGCTTGTAGGCGGTGGTGAGCGCCTGGACGATCTTTTCCATCATAAAGGTCTGGGAAATGCCGCGCTCCTTCTCCAGCATGGCAAGGGCCGCAAAGATTTCATCACATTTCATGGGAGCTACTCCTTGTTCGTATCATTTCATATTCACGCCCGCGCGGTTGCAGCCGGCGGGACGGCAAAAGCCTTGGTTTAAAAATCGCAGCGCAGGCGCACCAGCGCGATCTCGTCCTTTTCAAAGCGCAGGCGCTGCCCGCCCACGGTGATCTCCACCGCGCCGTCGTCGTAAGCGGCGAGGTCGCCGGCAAACTCCTTGCGCCCGTCGCGGGCCTTGTAGGTCTTGAGGGTAACGGGCGAGCCCATAAACTGCGCAAAGTCCCCCGGCCGCTTGAGCGCTCGCTCCGCTCCGGCGGAGGCAACTTCAAAAATATAGCTCTCCGCAATGGGGTCCGCCTCGTCCAGCAGGTCGCTCACGCGGCGGCTGATCGCCTCGCAGTCGAGGATATTGACGCCGCCCTCCTTATCAATATACAGCCGCAGGTACCACTGTCCCGCCTCGCGCACGTACTCCACGTCCCAAAGCGTGCAGCCGTTTTCCTCCACCACGGGCAGCGCCAGCTCCCGCACGATCTCCGTTATTTTCTTCATACTTCTCCCCGCGGCGGGCTTGCGCCCGGCGCCCGTGTCCGATCAAAATTTTGCGAATAAAAGAGCGGACCGAACAGCCCACTCTCCACATACCTACCATGAACGCGGATATTATATCACGCGTTTGCCGCAAATGCAAGCATTTTCTCTCAAAATTTGGACACAGCGTCCCCCGCGGCGCACCCGCAGGCATAGACTGCGGGTGCGCTCTTTTTATCCGTGCAAAGCGGCGCCCCGCTTCTCCGCATATACGTGCCGATAAACGGGGTGCCGCTCATTCATATTATCTCATTGTGTCAGCTTTTCATCGCACCGGCAAGCTCTGTCGCCTGTTTCTTTATTCTTGCCTCATCAAATTTTTCGATCTCCGTCATAACAGAATCGCGGAACACATTTGGAGATTTAATTCCTGACCATGTATATTCGCCTGAAGAAGACGTAATATGTATCGTTCCGTATCCAAAGATTTTACCACCCAAGCCGCTTGATACCGAGATATTATTGACCTTATTCAGCGGCGTGTCCATTGTTTTGGTGTTGATCAGCCCTCGCTTGCCGTAAATCCGTTTGTTTGTCAAGACCAACTCCGAGGTGAACATGTCAATCAACGGCTTCCATATCGTGATAAACCCGATAAGGAAGCACATCCCCACGACGTGCGGAATCAAACGAGCCAAGTGTATATTGGCCTGTGTTACAAGTCTTTCATCCCTGGCAAGATTTCCCATCGTTTTCATTGAATCATCCTCCGCAAAACAAGCTGATAGCAATTCTGTTATCGCATGAATAAAAACAACACATTAAAGTGGCGGGGGGAGGTGGTAGTTTGATCCAGCGAATGGCAGACGTGCGCATAGACCACGATGAAACGCAGCGCCAACTGGCTGCCGCTATCGGCTACCACCAGGTGCAAATTGCCCGTTATGAAACCGGCAAAAACGCGCCCCCGATCGATTATCTGTTGAAATTTTGCAAACACTATCATGTCAGCGCAGATTACATTCTGGGCCTGGATAAGAATAGCGAATGGCCTCGTTAAAAAAGGGGGACAGGCAATGCCTGTCCCCCTTTTTTAACGTCTGTTACTGCTCCTGTTCCTTCTGTCTGGCCTCGATCTCAAGCAACGCGTCCTTGCGGGAGAGGTTCCAGCGGCCCTTCTCGTCGATCTCCATGAACTTGACCCAGATCATGTCGCCGACGGTAACCACGTCCTCGACCTTTTCCACACGCTTCTTGTCCAAGCGGGAGATATGCACCAGTCCGTCCTTGCCCGGAGCGATCTCCACGAAGGCGCCGAACTGCATCAGACGCACGACGCGGCCGTAATACAGCTTGCCGACCTCCGGCACAAAGACGATGTCGTCGATACACTTCTTGGCAGCGTCGCAGGCCTCGGCATTGGGAGAGGCGATATGGATCGTGCCGTCGTCGTCGATATCGATCTTCGCGCCGGTATCGGCCACGATCTTCTGGATCACGCTGCCGCCCTTGCCGATGACCTCCCGGATGCGCTCCGGATCAATGTGCATGGTGATCATCTTGGGCGCATAGGGGCTGAGCTCGGGCCGCGGCGCGGCGATCACGGGCAGCATGATCTGGTCGAGGATCTGCACGCGGGCGTCATAGGTGATGTCCAGCGCATTTTCGATGATCGCCATGGTCAGGCCGTCGTTCTTGAGGTCCATCTGGATGGCGGTAATGCCCTTCTTCGTGCCGGCGACCTTGAAGTCCATTTCGCCGTGGAAGTCCTCGACGCCCTGAATGTCGATGAAGGTGGTGAAATCGTCGCCATCCTGGATCAGGCCGCAGGAAATGCCGGCAACGGGCGCCTTGATGGGCACGCCGGCGTCCATCAGCGCAAGCGTGGAGCCGCAGATGGAGCCCTGAGAGGTGGAGCCGTTGGAGGAGAGGACCTCACTCACGACGCGGATGGCATAGGGGAACTCCTCCACGGACGGGAGCACGGGAACGAGCGCGCGCTCCGCCAGCGCGCCGTGGCCGATCTCGCGGCGGCCGGGGCTGCGGGCAGCCTTGGCCTCGCCGACGGAGTAGCCGGGGAAGTTGTAGTGGTGCATATAGCGCTTTTCCGTCTCTTCCCAGATGGTGTCGAGCTTCTGGTTGGCGGAAAGCGTATCGAGCGTGCACACGGAGAGCACCTGCGTCTGTCCGCGGGTGAACAGGCCCGAGCCGTGCACGCGGGGCAGCACGCCGACCTCGGCGCTGAGAGGACGGATCTCGTTCTTGGCGCGGCCGTCTACGCGATGGCCCTCCAGCAGCCAGGCCTTGACGATCTTCTTCTGGAACTTATAGGTGATCTCCTCGAGATACTGGTCCATGTTGGGATACTCTTCCAGATACTTCTCGTGCCAGTGCTCGATCATCTCGTTCCAGCGCGCCTCGCGGACGTTCTTGTCGTCGGTATCCATGGCGGCCTTGGCCTCGTCCATGAAGTCCGCGACGATCTTGTCGAACAGCTCCTGATCGAAGTCAGCGTGCGGATAGTCGAACTTGGGCTTGCCGATCTCGGCGACCATGCGGTTGATGAGCTCGACCTGCTTCTGGTTCTCCTCGTGCGCCAGCTTGATGGCGGCGAGCATCACGTCGTTGGGCACCTCGTTGGCGCCGGCCTCGATCATGACGACCTTCTTGCCCGTGGAGACCACGGTTACGTCCAGATCGGAGACCTTGCGCTGCTCGCTGGTGGGGTTGAGCACCAGCTCGCCGTCCACCAGGCCGACCTTGAGCGAGCCGATCGGGCCGTTCCAGGGAATGTCGGAAATTGCCAGCGCGGCGGAGGTGCCGATCAGCGCGGCGATTTCGGGAGAGCAGTCGTGATCCACGCTCATGACCGTGGCCATGATGGACACGTCGTTGCGGAAGTCGCCGGGGAAGAGCGGGCGCACCGGGCGGTCGATGACGCGGGCGGTGAGGATGCCCTTTTCACCGGGGCGGCCTTCGCGGCGGTTGAAGGAGCCGGGAATGCGGCCCACGGAATACAGCTTCTCCTCAAAGTCAACGCTCATGGGGAAGAAGTCCACGCCGTCGCGGGGACGGGGCGCGGCAGTCGCGGTTACGAGCACGCGGGTGTCGCCGTAGCCGACCATAACGGCGGCGTTGGCCAGCTCGGCCAGCTTGCCGACTTCCAGGGTCAGCGGACGGCCGGCGAGATCCATCTCGTACTTGCGGTAGTGGGGGAACTGTCTTTTGGTAATAATGGTGGACATGGGAACTCTCCTTTTCATTTGATTTCCGAGAGCCTTTCCGTCCAGCCCTTTAGCACTTGATTTCACCGCCGAGCCTCGGCTGCAAAATCAACTGCTAAAAAGGGGGAATCGGCTCCCGAACGGGTTTTTGCTGCACTTTGGGGCAAGCGTTGATACGAAAAGACGCGGGGAAAGAGACGCTCTTCCCCCGCGCGGTTTCTTACTTACGGATGCCCAGCTTGGCAATGAGGGTACGGTAACGCTCGATATCTTTCTTCATCAGATAGTCGAGCAGGCTGCGGCGCTTACCGATCATCTTGTACAGGCCGCGGCGGGAGTGGTTGTCATGCTGATGCACCTTGAGGTGCTCGGTGAGCTGGTTGATCCGCTCGGTGAGGATGGCAACCTGAACCTCGGGGGAGCCGGTGTCGTTTTCGTGGGTACGGTTGGCCTCGATGATAGAGGTCTTCTGGTCTTTGAGCATCATTGTGTGTTTCCACCTTTCCTGTTGATTCTCCCGCTGCTGCGTCCGGGCGGGTGAAGCGCCGCAAACGAGGCAGGGGAACGTATTGTGCGTTAAACGCCCGATTATGGTAGCACACTTTTTTTCTATTGTAAAGCAAAATTTACGCATTTATGCGAAAATTTCCGCTTCGCAGCGCGAAAAAGAAAAAACGGGGCGGCTTTTGGCCGCCCCGTCTGACGGGAGAGGTTATGCTTCTTCCTTCTTGGAGAAGAATTCCTTGGTCGTCTTGATGACCACCGGGCTGAGCAGCAGCAGGCCGATCAGGTTCGGGAAAGCCATCAGACCGTTGAGCGTATCGGACACGTCCCACACCAGCTTGAGGTCCGCCGTCGCGCCGATGACGACCACGACGACAAACAGAAGCTGATACGGAAGCAGCGCCTTGGTGCCGAACAGGTACTCAATGCAGCGGGAGCCGTACAGCGCCCAGCCGAGAATGGTGGAGGTCGCAAACAGCAGCAAGCCGACGGCGAGGAAGGTAGAACCGAACTTGGCTCCAAATACCGAGGCAAAGCCGGCGATCGTAGTACTGGCACTGGCGGCCGCCTTCACACCCCACTGACCGTCCGCCGCGCCGGAGCAAAGCACCACCAGCGCGGTGAGCGTGCAGATGACGATGGTGTCCATAAAGACCTCAAAGATGCCGTAGACGCCCTGCTTGACGGGGTTGCGCTCGGAGGAGGCCGCGTGCGCGATCGGCGCGGAGCCGAGACCGGCCTCGTTGGAGAACACGCCGCGGGCAACGCCCTTGGTCATGGCGACGCGGATCGTGATGCCCAGGCCGCCGCCGACGATAGCCGCCGGGTTAAACGCGCCCTTGAAGATCATGCCGAACACCGGGATAATCCGGTCGGCGTGCGCAACGACCACGATGATCGCGCAGAGGATGTACAGCGCGGCCATCAGCGGCACCAGCTTCTCCGTAACCTGGCCGATGCGCTTCACGCCGCCGATGATGACGATGGCGACGAAAATCGCAATGACAATACCGGTGATCAGCGCGATGGTCTTGGCAGAATCGGCAGCGGCGGGATTAAACGCCACAGCCACCTGGTTGACGGAAGTCGCAATGGAGTTGATCTGGGCAATGTTGCCGATACCGAACGCGGCCAGCGCGCCGAGGATGGAGAAGATCGCACCGAGCCACTTGAAGTTTTTGCCCAGGCCGTTTTTGATGTAGTACATCGGGCCGCCGACCCAGTCGCCCTTGTCGTTGCGCTCGCGGTACTTGATTGCCAGCAGCACCTCGGCGTACTTGGTGCACATGCCTGCCAGCGCAGCGATCCACATCCAGAACACGGCGCCCGGGCCGCCCATGACGATCGCGGTCGTTACGCCGACGATGTTGCCGGTGCCGACCGTTGCCGCCAGCGCGGTGGAAACCGCCTGGAACGGGGTAATCTCCCCCTCGCCGGCCTCAGTCTTGGAAAAGATCTTGCCGATGGTGTTCTTCATGGCGTAGCCGAATTTTCTGAACTGCACGAAGCCGGTACCGAAAGTCAGGTAAAGACCGGTACCAACCAGCAGAATCAGCATAACGGGACCCCACACAAAGTCGTTTACCACACCGTTAATCCGTGCTATGGTTTCTTCCATGATGATTTCCTCTCCTTTAATGATGTATTAAAAACCCCAAACTTCCCATTCGGAATTTTCATGTACACAATAACAAAATTTCGCAGCGCTGTCAAACCGCCGCATATGGCAAAAAATGCCATAAATACCGTATATTTTTTCTTATTGCCGATAAATGAATGGATTTATGTGTCATTTCTTCTTTTTTCCGCAGAAAAATAATCGAAAAATAATTCTTGACAAGGTCATGTCCTCCATGCTATCTTAACTGTACTAATACGATTAGTACAGTTTGCAGGAGGTTATCATGAGTGTTTCTCTTTTCATTATCCTCGCGGCGTTGGTCGTATTGATCTTATTGCTGTCCACGATATTTTTAAGCAGATAGGAGGGGTGATATGATTGCCTTGAATTTCCGCGACGCACGGCCGATCTACGAGCAGGTGCGGGACGGGCTGCGCCGTCTGATCGTCGGCGGTGCAATCACCGACGGGGAAAAGCTGCCGTCCGTGCGCGCGCTGGCCGCACAGCTTGCCATCAATCCCAATACGATCCAGCGCGCTTACAACGAACTGGAGTCGGAGGGCTACGCCGTATCCGTGCCGGGAAAGGGCTGCTTCGCCGTATGCGCCGCGCGCGAGCGGGACGATACGCGCCGCCGCGCGCTCTGTGCGCAGGTGCGCGAGCTGCTCGGCGAGCTGCGCGCCATGGGGATGACGCAGCAGGAAATTGACCAATTATGCAAGGAGGCAGAAGAAGTATGATTGAAGTAAAGGAGCTCGTCAAAACCTTTGACGGCTTTGCCGCGCTTGACGGCGCGACGCTTACCGTGCCCACCGGTTCGATCTACGGTCTGGTCGGGCCGAACGGCGCGGGCAAAACCACGCTGCTGCGCCACCTCACGGGCGTCTACCGCCAGGACCGCGGCGCCATCGCCTTTGACGGCGAGAGCGTTTGGGAGAATCCCGCGGTCAAGACGCGCATTGCCTCCATTCCCGACGACTGGCACTATTCCATGCAGTCCACCGTGCGGGATATGATGGCGCTCTACCGCGGCTTCTACCCGCAGTTTAATATGGAACGCTACGAAAAGCTCAAGGGCGTGTTTGAAATCCCCGAAGCGCACATGATCCGCCGCCTGAGCAAGGGGATGCAGAAGCAGGTGGCGTTTTGGCTGGCAATGTGCTGTATGCCGGAGTATCTGATCCTCGACGAGCCGGTGGACGGTCTGGACCCGGTGATGCGCCGCCAGGTGTGGAGCCTGATTCTGCAGGACGTGTCCGAACGCGGCACGACCGTGCTGGTGTCGTCCCACAACCTGCGCGAGCTGGAGGACGTGTGCGATCACGTGGGCATCATGAACAAGGGCCGGGTGCTGCTTGAGCGCAGTCTCTCCGAGCTGCAGGACAACACCGTGAAAATGCAGGTCGTCTTCCGCGAGGCGGAGGCGCCGGCGCTGCCCGAAGGCCTCCACGTACTCCACCACAGCAGTACCGGCCGCATCCACACGTTCATTCTGCGCGGCAACAGCACGGAGATCCAGGACCGTCTGGCGCTGTGCGACCCCCTCTTTATGGAGGCCGTGCCGCTGACACTGGAGGAAATCTTTATCTACGAGTTGGGAGGTGCCGACTATGAAGTCCGCGAAATCGTTCTTTAACGGCGCGCTGCTGCGCAGCAACCTGCGCCGCTTCTGGCCGCTGTGGGCGGGTTACGCGCTGATGTGGATCGCCGAGCTGCCGCTGCCGCTGCTGACCCAGTTCCTGCGCCTTTCTTCTCACGATCTGCCGCTCCAGCCCTACGAGGCGCTGGCCCACCAGTACAATATGCTGTCTGCCGCCGTAACGGGCGGGCACCTGTTTGCGATCGTTTTCGGCATTTTCTTCGCCATGGCGATGTTCGCGTACCTGACCAATCCCCGCGCGACCGGCGGGCTGCACGCGCTGCCCGCGCGGCGCGAGACGCTGTACGTTACCAATTATCTGACGGGCCTTTTCTGTATGCTCAGCGCGCAGATCCTGGCCATCGCGCTCACGGGGCTCGTCTTTGCAGGGACCGGCGTTCCCATCGCCGCGCGCACGCTGTGGCTTGCGCTGTGCTCCGGCGCGCTGTCGACCGTGTTCTTCTATTCCTTCGGCGTTTTTTGCGTAATGTTCACGGGTCAGATCCTCGCCGCGCCGGTGTTCTACGGCATCCTGAACCTGCTCGCCATCGGCGTAGAGCAGTTGGTTCTGAGCTTCGTGGGCAGTATGCTGTACGGCTATCGCTCTTCGTTTTCCGCGCGGCTGGGATTCCTCTCTCCGCCGTATGAAATTCTCAGATACGTCCACGCGGATTATATCTACCCCGATATCGACGCCGACAAGATGCTTCCCACCGGTCTGACGGTATCCCATCTGGGCATGCTCGCGCTCTATGCGCTGGCGGGTCTGGCGCTCGCCGCGCTGGGTCTTGCGGTGTACAAGCGCCGCCACAGCGAGGCCACCGGCTCCACCGTCGCCATCAGCTGGGCCAAGCCGATCTTCCAATACGGCGTGGCGCTTTGCTCCGCCCTGTCGCTTGGCCAGCTGCTTTACTACATTCTCTTCGGCCAGTACTATTCCAACGGCGCGCACTCGCTGCCCGGGATCCTCGGCTGCACCGTCTTTACGGGCCTGCTGGGGTATTTCATCGCAGAAATGCTGCTGAAAAAGAGCCTGCACGTCTGGAAGAGCGGCCGGCTCGGCGCAGCGGTCGTTGCCGTCGCGCTGGCAGCGCTTTCCGCCGCACCGTCCTTTGACCCGACCGGATTCGAGCGCTACGTGCCCGAAGCGTCTCAGATCGAAAGCGTCGAGGTGGCCTCCTCTTCTTACCACTGGAACCGCGCAACGTTTACGGCCGACGACGCGCAGGCGCTGGAGCTGGTGCGCGCGGCGCACCGCTCCCTCATCGACGACAAGGCGCGCCAGCAGGCTTATGGCCGCCTGGACGATCCTTTCGACGGAGATATCGTGAGCGTCTCTCTCACTTACTGTTTGAAAAACGGACGTGAGGTGATGCGCCAGTACCGTCTGTACGTGGAGAACGCGGAGATGCACGGCGCCGACCCGTTGTTCGATGCGATGGATCGGCTGCTGGCAGAGCCCGGCTTTGCCTACTCCCGCGTGTTCGGCGTTACGCAAAGCGAATGGCTCGACAGGCAGCCGTACGTGATCGGCGCGCAGCTGCTCATGCAAGGAGGCGAGTGGCGCGAGGACGAGCCGCAGCTCACCGCCGAGCAGGCGCGCACGCTTTGCGACGCTGCGGCGCGCGATATTGAGGCCGGGCGCCTTACCTGCAAATTCTACAACGAGCAGCGCAGCGACCCGCTTTACGAGCTGCAAATTTACGCCCGCTCGCCGGAGCAGCCGGGTCAGCCGGAGCAGCCGGGTCAGCCGGCGGCAGCCTCCACGGTTCGCAGCGGAATGAGCCTGTGCGTCTACGAGGGTATGAGCGAGACGCTCGCCGCGTTGGACGCGATGGAGCTTAACTGAAAAATACGGCAAGAGGATGGAAGCGGCAAAGCCACTTCCATCCTCTTCCTATAATTTCCATATTCTATATGCAGTGCCGGTCTTTCGCAAACGCCGAAAAACGAAGGACATTTCGCGCTCCGGCGCGACGTCCTTATCCCGCGAAGGAAAGGGACGCAAAAGCTCGCTCGAACCTGCAGTTCAAGGCTCCCCTTTTACGACATACCAAGCAATTCCGAAGTCAAGCAAAAGAAGCCTCTGAACGACTGCGTTCAGAGGCTTTTCTGTCGGATTTTTGCGGAAAACTCCTTCACTCGCACCGGAGCGCGAAATGCTCCTCACCTATGGCAAATTTTGCGATCATCTCCCCCGTCAGGCTCACGCCGGTATCGTGATAGGTCTTCCGCAGCTCCTCGCGGCTGACCCACGCGCCCTCGTCCAGCTCGACGTGGTCAACATGAATGGCGTCGTCGCCGTCCACCTCGCACCAGTAACCCATCAGCAGCCCGCCGCCGGAGATGCCCCAGGGCTGGCTTTTGTAGTAGCGCAGGTTTTTGACCTTCAGGCCGACCTCCTCCATCACCTCGCGGTGAACGGTTTCCTCCACCGTCTCGCCGATCTCGGTGAAGCCCGCGATGAGGGCAAAGCGCGTCGCGCCGGGGCGGTTGGCATACTTCGTCAGCAACAGCCTGTCCCCGTGCGTTACCGCCACGATCACGGACGGCATGATCTTCGGAAAGATCATGTTGCCGCACTTCGGGCAGCGCAGCATACGCTCCGCGCCGTCGTGCTCGGTCGGTGCGCCACAGCGGCCGCAATAGCGATTGTCGCCGTACCAGGTGGCAAGGTGGAACGCGGTAACGGCGGCGAAGGCCGTCTCACGAGGTCTGGCGCGGCGAAACACGGCAATGTCCTCATAGGTAAAGCCCTCCGGCACGGAGACCTCCTCCGCACGGCAGAGAAAATAGGTCGTCTCGTCGATGGAGAAGAGATAGACGCTCCCCTCCCCCGCCGCCGCGCCGAGCTGGGCGCAGGTCGGCAGGGTCAGCTCGTCCCCCTCGCCGAGCTGGCAGAGCAGCTTGCGGCCGCGAAAATGCACCATGCGGCTGTCCGCGTCGGGGCGAAGGGCGGGGTCATAGTGGTTTTTCAGTCGGTTCAATCCGATGTCCTGGATCATATTCTTGTGCCTCCCGGCTCGATTTTTCCCCATTTTAGCAGGAAAAGCGTCCGATTGCAAGGTAAACTCTTGACAAACGGAGCGCAACCCGCTATATTACTTTCATTGATTCACACGAATGCAGGGATGAGGACGAGTAGGATCGCGCTTCCTGCCCAGAGAGCCGCCGGACGGTGCGAGGCGGCGTGGGGCGCGCTTTGAAAATCACCTCGGAGCAGCCCGGCTCAAACGCAGTGCGGAGTAAGCCGGGACGGGGGCGCCCGTTATCGCGCGGCCTGTGTATGCAGGCGTGAGTGGGCCGCTTCGCGGCCAACGAGAGTGGTACCGCAGAGGGTTATGCCTTTGTCTCTTGGATGGAGACAGGGGCTTTTTCTTTTGCCCGCTCCCAATCATGCGATCACATATATTGATATAGGAGGAAGAACATGGAGTACAAACAGACGCTCAATATGCCGAAGTCTGGCTTTCCCATGCGCGCGGGTCTGCCCATGCGCGAGCCCGAGATGCTCAAGCGCTGGGAAGAGATGGATCTGTACCACGAGATGCTGAAGAAGAATGAGGGCAAGCCCCGCTTCTCCCTGCACGACGGTCCCCCGTTCTCCAACGGCAACCTGCACATGGGCCACGCGCTGAACAAGGCACTCAAGGACATCATCGTCCGCTCCTATGCCATGCGCGGCTACTACACGCCGTATATCCCCGGATGGGACAACCACGGTATGCCGATCGAGAGCGCAATCATCAAGAAAAACAAGCTCAATCGCAAGGCCATGAGCGTGCCGGAGTTCCGCAACGCCTGCCACGAGTTTGCCGACCACTATATCGACGTCCAGCGCGAGGGCTTCAAGCGCATGGGCGTGGTGGGCGACTGGGAGCACCCCTACAAGACCATGGACCCCGGCTTTGAGGCGGAGGAGGTCAAGGTCTTCGGCGCAATGTTCCGCAAGGGCTATATCTACAAGGGGCTCAAGCCCGTCTACTGGTGCCCGAAGGACGAAACCGCGCTGGCCGAGGCGGAGATCGAGTATCAGGACGATCCCGTTACCACGGTGTACGTCAAGTTCCCCCTGCACGACGATCTGGGCAAGCTCCCCCACATGGAGCACGGCAAGCTCAGCTTTCTGATCTGGACGACGACGATCTGGACCCTGCCGGGCAACCTCGCCATTGCGCTGCACCCGGACGAGCACTATGCGCTGGTGAAGAACGGGGCCAACGGCGAGATCTACGTCGTGGCGGACGCGCTGGTTGGCAAGGTCATGGGCGTCGGCGGCGTGGAGGATTACGAGATCCTCGAAACCCATCCGGGCAGCTTCTTTGAAAATATGCTTGCCACGCATCCCTTCCTGCCCAAAACCAGCCGCCTGGTGCTGGCGGACTACGTTACGATGGAAACCGGCACCGGCTGCGTGCATACCGCGCCCGGCTTCGGCGCGGACGACTATCAGACCTGCAAACGCTACGGCATGGACATGGTCGTCCCCGTGGACGACCGCGGCCGCCACACCGACTATGCCGGAAAGTACGCCGGCATGACCACGGACGAGTCCAACCCCGTGATCCTGGCCGATATGAAGGAGAGCGGCGCGCTCTTCGCCAGCGAGGACATCGTCCACAGCTATCCCCACTGCTGGCGCTGCAAGGGCCCCATCATCTTCCGCGCGACCCCGCAGTGGTTCTGCTCGGTCGAGGCGTTCAAGGACGACGCCTGCGCCGCCTGCGACGACGTGCGCTGGGTGCCCGACTGGGGCATTGAGCGCATGAAGAGCATGGTGCGCGAGCGCACCGACTGGTGCATCTCCCGCCAGCGCAAGTGGGGCCTGCCGATCCCCGTCGTCTATTGCCCGGACTGCGGCAAGCCCATCTGCACCGACGAGAGCATCGAGGCCATCTCCAAGCTCTTCGCCGCCGAGGGCTCCAACGCCTGGTTCGAAAAGGACGCCGCCGACATCCTGCCCGAGGGCTTTACCTGCCCGCACTGCGGCAGCAAGGGCCCCTTCACCAAGGAGGAGGACACGCTGGACGGCTGGTTCGACTCCGGCTCCACGCATTTCGCCTCCATGCAGAAGGACCAGGGCTTCTGGCCCGCGGATATGTATCTGGAGGGTCTGGACCAGTATCGCGGCTGGTTCCAGTCCAGCCTGCTCACCGCCGTGGGCGCGCTGGGCAAGGGCGCGCCGTTCCGCGAGTGCCTGACCCACGGCTGGACCGTGGACGAGCAGGGTAAGGCAATGCACAAGTCGCTGGGCAACGGCGTCGATCCCGCCGATATTTTCCAGCGCTACGGCGCCGATATGCTGCGTCTGTGGGCCGCCAGCGCCGACTATCACGCCGACGTCCGCTGCGGCGAGAACATCTTCAAGCAGCTCTCGCAGAACTATCTCAAGTTCCGCAACACCTGCAAGTTCATGCTCGACAACCTCGTGGATTTCGACCCGGAGAACCTCGTCAAGCCCGAGGAGATGCCCGAGCTGGATCGCTGGCTGCTCACCAAGCTCAATGAACTGATCGAAAAGGTCGCGGCATCCTACCACGACTATGAGTTTCACATCATCACCCATGCGGTGAACGACTTCTGCGTCGGCGTGCTCTCCACATTCTATCTGGATATCGTGAAGGACCGCCTCTACTGCGACGGCGCGGACTCCCTCTCCCGCCGCAGCGCGCAGACCGCGCTGTACCTGACGCTCGACACGCTTTCCAAGCTCTTCGCGCCCGTGCTTTGCTTTACCTGCGACGAGATCTGGCTGGCCATGCCCCACCGCGAAAGCGACGACACGCGCAACGTGCTGTTCAACGACATGAATGCACCGTTCGCGGATTACGCGCTGCCCGGCGACCTCTCCCGCTGGAACGTGCTGCAAATGCTGCGCGACGACGTCAACGGTGCGCTGGAAAAGGCGCGCGCCGACAAGAAGATCGGCAAGAGCCTCGAAGCGCATGTTACGCTGGTCAAGGCCGCGGATTCGCAGGTCGATCTGGCGCAGGCGCTCGCCTCCTTCGCCGGCGGGCTTGCCGACCTGCTCATCGTCTCTGACGTGGACGTGTCTGACGACGCGGCGCTCTATGCCCAGGGCGAGGAGACGCAGTTTGCCGGCTGGCGCGTTGCCGTCAGCGAGGCGAAGGGCGTCAAATGCCCGCGCTGCTGGAAGCACTCTACGCTCGCCAACGCCGAGGGCCTGTGCCCGCGCTGCGCCGACGTCGTGGCAAAGCTGCCCGATCTCGCCTGAGCGCAGACTTTCCGACAAGTGAATCACGGGGTGTCTGCTAACCCCCGTTGAACGGCCTTGCCGTTCATAATCAAAACAGAAAGGATGTTTCTTACCATGTCCACCAGTCAAAACACCCGTTTTTCCGCCCGATACCTTGCGCGCGCCGCGATCGTTGCGGCAATTTACGTCGTATTGACGTATCTGGCAGGCATCTGGAACCTGGCCTACGGCCCGGTGCAGTTCCGCTTCTCCGAGGCGTTGACCGTGCTGCCCTTCCTCATGCCGGAGGCGATCCCCGGCCTGTTCGTCGGGTGCGTCGTGTCCAACCTGCTCAGCCCCTACGGGCTGCTTGATCTGATCGTCGGCTCGGCGGCAACGCTGCTCGCTGCGCTGTGGACGGCGAAATGCCGCCGTCGCGGCCTCGCGCCGCTGCCGCCGGTCGTGTGCAACGCCGTGCTCGTCGGCGCAATGATCGCGTGGTACGAGGCGGGCTTTGGCCCCGGCTTCGTCGCGGCGTTCGCCTACAACGCGCTGACCGTCGGAGCGGGCGAGGCCGCCGTGTGCTACGCGCTGGGTCTTCCCCTGCTCGGCGTGCTGGAGCGCCGCGGCAGGCGCCACGGGATCGTTTGACCTATGCCCAGCGGCCGCGTATCGACACGATACGCGGCCGCTCTTTCATCTCCCACCTTGCCGTTCCGCGCAAAAAAGCGCCCAGCACTTGTCAAACCCGGCAATCGTGTGGTAGAATTGATATAATTATGCCGCTCTTTCATTCGGGGCAGGCAGGAAAAGAGGAAATGCCATGGAACACAAAAAGTTTTATATTACCACCCCCATCTATTACCCCTCGGCACAGCTGCACATCGGGCACACCTACTGCACCGTCGCCACCGACGCGATGGCGCGCTACAAGCGTCTGACCGGCTGCGACGTGATGTTTCTGACCGGAACCGACGAGCACGGGCAGAAAATCGAAGATAAGGCGCGCGAGGCGGGCGTAACGCCGCAGCAGTTTGTCGACGGCATCGTCGCCGGCGAGCACGGCGTGCTGGATCTGTGGAAGCTGATGAACATCTCCAACGACCGCTTTATCCGCACCACGGACGACTATCACGAAGCGGCGATCCAGCGCATTTTCAAGCGAATGTACGACAACGGCGATATTTACAAGAGCAAATACGTCGGCAAATACTGCAAGCCCTGCGAGTCCTTCTGGACAGAGAACCAGCTCGTGGACGGCAAGTGCCCCGACTGCGGCCGCGCCGTGGAGGACGCCGAGGAGGAGGCTTACTTCTTCCGCGCGTCCAAGTACGCCGGGCGCGTGCGCGACCTGCTCACGGGTACGGACTTTCTCCAGCCGGCCAGCCGCGTGAACGAGATGGTCAACAACTTTATCGACTGTGAGGGCGGTTTACAGGACCTGTGCGTCTCCCGCACCAGCTTCCGGTGGGGTGTCCCTGTGGACTTTGACCCGAAGCACGTGGTCTACGTCTGGCTGGACGCGCTGTTCAACTATATGACGGCGCTGGGCTTTGAAAACGACCGGTACGACGATCTGGACCGCTACTGGCCGGCGGACGTGCATTTCGTCGGCAAGGAGATCGTGCGCTTCCACGCCATCTACTGGCCCGCGTTTCTCATGAGCCTCGGTCTGCCGCTGCCCAAGCACGTCTACGGGCACGGTTGGCTGAATTTCAACGGCGAAAAGATGAGCAAAAGCCGCGGCAACGTCGTCGATCCGTATATCCTCGCCGGGCGCTACGGCGTGGACGCGCTGCGCTTTTTCCTGCTGCGCACCTTCCCCTTCGGCAGCGACGGCAACTTCTCCAACGAGCTGCTGATCAATACGATCAACGTCGACCTTGCCAACGACCTGGGCAATCTCGTCTCCCGCACGACCGCGATGATCGAGAAGTATTTCGGCGGCACGCTGCCCAAATGCATCGCTCCGGAAGCGGTGGACGACGAGCTTAAGGCCATGGCGCAGAGCCTGCGGGCACGGTATGAAGCGCAAATGGAAAAATACCAGTTCCAGAACGCGCTCGACGAGATTTTCAAGCTCATTGCCCGCGCGAACAAGTATATCGACGAGACGGCGCCCTGGCTGCTGGCGAAGGACGAGGCCAAGCGCGAGCGCCTTGCCGCGGTGATGTACAACCTGCTGGAGACCGTGCGCATCTGCGCGGTGCTGCTCACGCCGTTCATGCCTGAAAGCTGCGAGGCGATCTTCGCGCGCATCGGCGCGGACGCCAACGGCCGCACCTGGGACAGCGCCGCCGTTTGGGGCGCGCTGGGCGACAACACCGTCGTGCACAAGGGCGAGGCGATCTTCCCGCGCATCGACGCGGAGGCGGAGCTTGCCGCGCTCGCTGCGCTGCAGGAGGCGCAGCGCAAGGCCGCGCAGACGCCCGAAATCGAGCTGGAGCCTTTCGCTGAGGAAGCCGTCGACTTCGACACCTTCTGCAAATCCGATTTCCGCGCCGTCAAGGTCAAGGCCTGCGAGGCCGTGAAAAAGAGCGCGAAGCTGCTGCGCTTCACGCTCGACGACGGCTCCGGCACGGACCGCCAGATCCTCTCCGGCATCCACGCCTGGTACGAGCCGGAGCAGCTCGTTGGCAAGACGCTGCTGGCCATCGTCAATCTGCCGCCGCGCAAAATGATGGGGCTGGAGTCCTGCGGTATGCTGATTTCCGCCGTGCACCGCGAAAACGGCGAGGAAAAGCTCCATCTTCTCATGCTTGACGACGCGATTCCCGCCGGCGCAAAGATGGAGTAAAGGGCTTTCCATGTACGAATACAAATACGTCAATTTATACACCGGCGGCGGGTTCTTTCTGGACAATTCCGATGCCGCCCACCGGGAACTGATCGACGAGCAGGCGAAGGACGGCTGGCGCTTCGTCGCCGCCATCCCCACGAGCTTCACCTCCAACGGCGGCACGAAATCGCTCGATCTGGTGTTTGAACGGAAAACGGAACATGAATCTGATCTTTGACACGCACGCCCACTATGACGACGCGCAGTTCGACGCCGACCGCGACGCGCTGCTCGCGTCGATGCCGCAGTGCGGCGTGGGGCTGATCGTCGACCCCGGCTGCGATCTTCCCAGCTCGCGCCGGGCGGTGGCGCTGGCGGAGCGCTTTCCCCACGTTTACGCGGCGGTAGGCTACCATCCGGAAAACTGTGCGCCGTATACGGACGCGGACCTGGACGCGCTGCGGAAGATGGCTGCGCATCCGAAGGTCGTTGCGATCGGTGAAATCGGGCTGGATTACTACTGGGCGGAAAACCCGCCGCGGGAGTTCCAGCAGGAGGTCTTCCGCCGCCAGCTCGCGCTGGCGCAGGAGCTGGGCCTGCCCGTGATCGTCCACGACCGGGACGCACACGCCGACAGTCTCGCCATCGTGCGGGAGTTTCCCGCCGTGCGCGGCGTGTTCCACTGCTTTTCCGGCAGCGTGGAGATGGCGCGCGAACTGTGGAAGCTGGGCTGGTACGTCGGCTTCGACGGGCCGGTAACTTATAAAAACGCGCGCAGGGCCGCGGCCGTCGCGCAGGAAGCGCCGGCCGATCGCATCCTGCTGGAAACCGATTCGCCCTATCTTGCCCCCGTACCGCTGCGCGGTACGCGCAACGACTCGCGCAACGTGCGCTACATCGCTGAAGCACTCGCGCAGCTGCGCGGCGTGGATGCGGACGCCCTGATTGCGCTGAGCGCCGAAAACGGGAAACGGCTGTTCGGCATCGAATCGGATAAGAGCCTGTCAGCGAGCGTCTGACAGGCTCTTTTTTGTCCTGCCGGCCGCGCGGGGATCGCCGCGCGGCGCTTTTCCCGATTTCTCCGTTGCAACCGCGGTAAGGGCGTGGTAGAATAGCTGCGAAGCCGTCGGCTTACCGCGTCTGCCACCCATCGCTGACGGATGGCGGATCCTGCGGAAATCGTTTCGCATTGCCGGAAAGGAGGCTTGCGCTATGGATACCATCGCCGCCATTGCAACCGCGCCCGGCGCCGCCGCGGTCGGCATCGTGCGCATCAGCGGGGACGAGACGCTGCGCGTGCTCGGCGCGCTGTTCGCCCCGGCGAACGGCAGTTCCTCCGCTTCCCTGCCCCCTCGCCGTATGTGCTACGGCGCCGTGCGCGACGCGCAGGGCCGCGTGATCGACCACGCGCTGGCCGTCTGGTTCTCCGCAGAGCACTCCTACACCGGCGAGGTGAGCGCCGAGGTGCACTGCCACGGCTCCCCCGTCGTTTTGGACGAGGTGCTGCGCGCCGCCTTTGCCGCAGGCGCGCGGCTGGCGCGCGCGGGGGAATTCACCCAGCGCGCCTTTCTCAGCGGCCGGATGGATCTGACCGAGGCGGAGGCCGTGATGGATCTGATCGACGCGGAGACCGCCGAGGCCGCGCGCAACGCCGCGGCGCAGGTGGACGGCGCGCTCAAGCGTCTGGCCGAACGCGCCTACGTCGCGCTGCTGGATATCGCCAGCCGGTTTTACGCCGTGGTGGACTACCCGGACGAGGATATCGAGGATCTGACGCGCGCGGACATGGAGCGCACGCTTGCCGAGGTGGAGCGGACGCTTACCGACCTGCTTGCGACGTATGACCGTGGCCGCATCGTCAAATCCGGCGCGGCAACGGCGATCGTCGGCGCGCCGAATGCAGGCAAATCGTCGCTGCTCAACCGTCTGGTGGGCTACGAGCGTGCGATCGTAACGGACGTCGCCGGCACCACACGCGACACCGTGGAGGAAAAGGCCGTCGTCGGCGGCGTATTGCTGCGGCTGATCGACACGGCCGGGGTGCGCGAGACGGACGACACGGTGGAAAGACTGGGCGTGGAGCGCTCGCGCCGCGCCATCGAGCAGGCGGATCTGATCCTGGCGCTCTTTGACGGGACGAAACCGCTCGACGCATCTTCGCGCGAGACGCTGCGCCTGGTGCGTGCATCCGGCAGGCCGTGGATCTTCGTCGAGACGAAAAAGGATCTGACGGGAGACGCCCCCTCCATTGCTCCGACCGGGTCGGATGCGCCGCCGCACGTTGCGCTCTCCAGTGTAACCGGCGAAGGCTTCGACTCTCTGGCACGCACCGTCGCGGCGATTTTCCCGACGCCGCCGACGCACGGCGGAACGCTGCTGACCAATGCGCGCCAGGCTGACGCTGCAGGGCGCGCGCTGACGGCGGTGCGCGCGGCGCTCGCCGCGCTGTGCGAGGGCGTAACGCCCGACGCCGTGCTTACCGAGGCAGAGTCCGCCGCCCACGCGCTCGGCGAGCTGACCGGCCGCACCGCACGTGAGGATATGGTGCAGCGCATCTTCGAGCGCTTTTGCGTGGGAAAATAGTCAAATGAAAAGGCTTTCCTTTTTTGTCAAAATGCGGTACCATAGAGCGCGGCGGCGCATTTGCCGCAATTATCCCAAGGAGGTTTTTTGCCATGCGCGATTACGTGATTCTGACAGACAGTTGTGTGGATATGAGCGAACAGGAGGTGCGCGAGAGCGGCGTGCTCGTCCTGCCCCTCACCTTTACGATGGACGGCGTAAACCGCCGCGACACGCCTGACCACGCCGAAATGTCGCTCAAGGAATTCTATGATAATATCCGCGCCGGGAAGCAATGCACCACGGCGGCGGTCAACGTGGAGGATTATCTGGCGGTCATGCGCCCCGTTCTGGATGCGGGCAAGGATATCCTCTGTATCGCGTTTTCCAGCGCGCTTTCCATGACCTACCAGTCCGCCTGCATGGCCGCGCAGGAGCTGCGGGAGGCATATCCCGCCGCGAAGATCGTCGTGATCGACTCGCTCAGCGCCTCGCGCGGGCAGGCGATGCTGGTCTACCACGCGGCGAAGGAAAAGCAAAAGGGCAAGACGATCGACGAGCTTGCCGATTGGGTGCGCGAGATGATCCCCCACCAGTGCCACTGGTTCACGGTGGCAGACCTCAACCATCTGCGCCGCGGCGGACGCCTGAACGCGACGAGCGCGGTGCTCGGCACGGTGCTGAGCATCAAGCCCATCATGCACACCGACGACGAGGGCAAGCTGACGCCCGTGGGCAAGGTGCGCGGTATGAAGGCCGCGCTGACCGCCCTGGTGGACAAGATGGACGAGCTGGGTATCCGGCCGCTTTCGGATCAAACCGTGTTCATCTGCCACGCCGATTGCCCGGACAGCGTGGACTACGTCTCCGGTCTGCTCCGCGAGCGCTTCGGCGTAACGGATATCCGCGCGGACTACATCGGCCCCGTCATCGGCAGCCACACCGGCGCGGGTACGCTCGGTCTTTTCTTCTTCGGTACGCAGCGATGAAGTGGCTGGCACTGCATATCGACACCTCCCCCGCCGGGATCGAGCCGGTCTGCGACCTGCTGGGCGCGTGCGGCGTGGAGGGTCTTGTGATCGACGAAGAGGGCGATTTCAACGATTTCCTGGAGAATAATCACCAGTACTGGGATTACGTGGACGAATCGCTGCGGCAGGAAAAGCGGGGCAAATGCTGCGTGAGCTTTTATCTGGAGGAGACGGACGAGGGCTGGAACCGGGTGTCGCAGGTGCGCATTGCGCTCGCCGCGCTCAAGCGGGAACACCCGGACTATGCGCCGCTGCTGATGCGCCTGGAAAACGTGGAGGACGCGGACTGGGAAAACAACTGGAAGCAGTTCTACAAGCCCATGGAGATCGGCGAGCGGCTGCTGGTGGTCCCCGAATGGGAGCAGAGCGCGCCGAGCGAGCGGGTCAAACTGGTTTTAAACCCCGGATTGACCTTCGGCACCGGAAGCCACGCCACGACGCGCCTGTGCCTGACCGCGCTCGAGCGCGAGATCCACGGGGGCGAGAAGGTGCTCGACCTCGGCTGCGGCAGCGGGATCCTCTCCATCTGCGCGCTGCTGCTGGGCGCGGCGGACGCCTTTGCCTGCGACATTGACGACAAGTGCGTCGGCGTAGCCTATGAAAACGCCGCGCTCAACGGGATCGACCGCGCGCACTACACCGTGCGCTCCGGCGACGTAACGAGCGACCGCAAGCTGCAAAAGGAGTTCGGCGGAGACTATGATCTGGTGATGGCGAACATCGTGGCCGACGTGATCATCCACCTTGCGCCGCAGGTGCGGCCGCTGCTGAAGACAGGCGGCAAATTCCTCTGCTCCGGCATCATCGATGACCGCGCCGAGGAAGTAAAAGGCAAGCTGATCGAGGCGGGCTGGACGATCCTGGAGGAGCACAGCAGCGAGGGCTGGTACAGCTATCTGTGCGTCTGAGCGCACACGAGGCAAAGGCCGCATCGCACAATGCGAATGTGGCCGGAAAGGAACGATACTCCCATGCACTATGAAGCTGCGGCGGCAAAGCGGACGGTCAGTATTCCGTCCTATACCGTCGGTGAGGAAATTTTCAACGCCGTGTCGCACGGGCTCGGCGCACTGCTGAGCGTGGCGGCGCTGGCGATCATGCTCGTGCAGGCGCAGGGCGCGCGGGCCATCACGTCCTGTGCGATCTTTGGGACGACGATGGTCCTGCTCTACACGGTGTCCTGCGTCTATCACGCCCTTTCGCCGTCGCTGGCGGGGAAGCGTGTGCTGCGCGTGATCGACCACTGCAACGTGTTTTTGATGGTGCTCGGCTCGTATCTGCCCGCTTCGCTGCTGGGCGTGCGCGGGCGGCTGGGCCTCGGTATGCTGATTGCGGTGGGCTGCTGCACGCTGACCGGCATCGTGCTGACCGCGATCGACCTGGAGCGGTTCCAGCGCATAAATGTGCTCTGCCACCTGATCTCCGGCTGGTCGATCCTCTTCGGCCTTTCACGGCTGCTGCACGCTATGGGGCCGCGCGGCGTCGGCTATCTTATCCTCGGCGGCGCAATGTACTCCGTCGGCTCCGTGCTCTACCGCATCGGCGCGAAGAAGCGCTATCGCCACAGCGTATTTCACGTGTTTTGTATGTTGGGCACGTTTTGCCATTTCTGGGCCATCTACCGCTATCTGCTCTGAAGCGAAGACGAAATCAAAACGCAGCAGGCGCGACCTCCGCGGTCGCGCCTGCTTTGCTGTCTCCGGTTGGGAAAGGGATGTGGTCAGTTCTTCTCCAGATAGTCGAACAGATTGATGGTTCCGTTCTCTTCCGTTTTGTCAAGGGCCGGGACATAGGTCTCTATTCTGGTCGTGCCGTCTTCTTTGTTGACGTAAAAATAATCAAACGTGCCGGTATAGCTGCGGAAGATCACCTGATATTCGGTGTCGGACTCTTCGCCCATCTCCACATACATGATGTCGGGGTTTTCCTCCGCGGGGCCCCAGTCGAACTCCTCATGGCAGTAGTTGTTCACACCCTCATAGGCCAGCTCTGCCGTGATCTTGGTCTCCTCGCTCTGGGAATCGTCGTTTTTGTCATTTTTGGAACCGCAGCCCTGCAGCATCGTGCCGAGAACCAGGGCGGCGATCAGAACACAAAACAGTTTTTTCATGTCAAACGCCTCCAAACATTCTGATGGTTGGAAATCATATCACCGCCGGCAAGGTGCGGCGGATATAGCAATAGTATAGCCCAAAATCGTGCTGTGGATGAAAAGGGAGGCGCTCCTTGCGAAGCGCCTCTCTTTTGTGAGGTAAGATCGCGTAGATTATTCGGCTTCCTGCATCGCCTTGGCGGCGGCAATGGCCTTGTCCTGCGCGTCGGCGGGGCACTGCTCGTAGCGCACGAAGTGCATCACGAAGGAGCCGCGGGACTGGGTCATGGAGCGCAGGTCGATGGCGTAGCTCATCAGCTCTGCCTGCGGGCACTCCGCCTCGATCACCTGCTCGCCGTCGCCGGTGGGGGTCATGCCCATGACGCGGCCGCGGCGCTTGTTCAGATCGCCCAGGATATCGCCCATGTACTGATCGGGCACGGTAACCTTCAGCTCGCAAACCGGCTCGAGCAGGACGGGGGACGCCTCGGGCATTGCCGCCTTGTAGGCCAGGTTGGCAGCCGTCTTGAACGCGATTTCGGAGGAGTCGACGGGGTGATAGGAACCATCGTACAGCACGCACTTGAGGTTCACGACCGGATAGCCGGCGAGCGGGCCGTGGAGCACGGCCTCGCGCAGGCCCTTTTCAACCGCCGGGAAGAAGTTCTTGGGCACGCTGCCGCCGAAGACCTCCTCGGCGAAGACCATCTCTTCGGATTCCTCGTTCGGTTCAAAGCGGATCCAAACGTCGCCGAACTGGCCGCTGCCGCCGGTCTGCTTCTTATGACGGCCCTGCTTCTGCACGGTCTTGCGGATCTTTTCACGGTAGGGAACGCGCGGGGTATCCAGCTCCGCCTCGACGCCGAAGCGGCTCTTGAGCTTGGAGACAAGCACGTCGATCTGAATGTCGCCGGCGCCGGAGACGACGGTCTGGTGCGTTTCGGCGTTGTTGACGACGGTAAAGGTAGGATCTTCCTCGTTGAGACGGTTGAGGCCGGTACCGAGCTTTTCCTCCTGGCCGCGGGTCTTGGGCGCGATGGCGCGGAAATAGCACGGCTCGGCGTAATCCATGCCCGCCAGCACGACGACGGCCTTGGGATCGCAGAGGGTGTCGCCGGTCTTAACACGGTCCATCTTGGCGATGGCGCCGATGTCGCCGCAGCAGATTTCCTTGACTTCCTCGTTCTTCTTGCCCTTGATGGTGTACAGGCGGCCGAGCTTCTCGGTGTTGCCGGTCGTGGTGTCGTAGAGCGCCATGTCCGCGGTGATCTTGCCGCGCACGACCTTGACCAGGGAGTACTTGCCGTACTGGTCGGAAATGGTCTTAAAGACGATGGCGGCGGTGGCGCCGTTTTCATCGTGCGCAACCTCGATATCGTCGCCGCCCTCGGTCTTGGCGGTCTCGGCGGGCATATCGGTGGCCAGCGGGACCAGATCCAGAACGGTCTGCATCAGCATATCAACGCCAAGCCCCGTGGTCGCGCTGCCGCAGAGGACGGGAGCGACGCTGCCGTCGCGCACGCCGATCTTGAGACCCTTGGCGATCTCGTCGGCGGAGAGCTCCATCGTATCGAAGAACTTTTCCATCAGCTCCTCGTCGGCGCCGGCGGCGGCCTCCATCAGCTCAGCGCGCAGGGTTTCGACCTCGTCGGCAACCTCGGCGGGAATGGCGCACTCGGCAGCCTTGCCGCCCTTGATCTCATACGCCTTGTTGTGCAGCAGATCCACGATACCGGTAACGTGCTTGCCCGCGTCGATCACGGGAGCGACGATGGGCGCAACGGCCGTGCCGAACTTGCCCTTGAGGGCGTCCAGGCAGGTGTTGTAATCGCTGTTGTCCTCATCGGTGCGGTTGATGAAGATCATGCGGGGCTTGCTGCCCAGCATCTTCCAGGCGCGCTCCGCGCCGACGGAAAGGCCGTCCTTCGCGCCGCACACGAGAACGGCGCACTCGCTCGCGCGGATGGCGGAAAGCGCCTCGCCGGCAAAGTCAAAGTTGCCGGGCGCATCCAGCACGTTGATCTTGACGTTTTTATACTTCACGGGAGCCATGGCCAGGGAGATGGAAATGTTCCGCTTGATCTCCTCCGGGTCATAGTCGCAAACGGTGTTGCCATCGGCGACCTTGCCGAAACGGTCGGTGCCGCCGGTCAGGAAGAGCATGCTCTCAGCAAGCGTGGTCTTACCGCTGCCGCCATGACCGAGCAGGCAGATATTGCGTACGTCTTTTGCACTCATAGGTGGTTCTCCTTCCAAAATGAAAATCCCGGTTCGGGGAAATTGCTCAACGGTGCAATTATATAATAAAAATTATGCCATTACAACAGCAAATTTGGTCATAGCAGACATTTTTTTGGCCGGGCAGCCGCCGAATGCGGCCAAATTTCAGTATCGGTCTGCAAAAAACCCGTCGATCAGCGCGGCCAGCGCCCAAAGCAGCAGGTAGGCAAGCATCGTCAGCGGGGAAAGCGCGTGCTGCGCGGAGATGAACGTGAGATAAAACGCCAGCAGCGTCCCCAGCACCGCACTTAAAAGCGAAAGGAACGAACCCACCCGCACCGCGCGGCAAAGCCGCTTGCTGCCCACGACCACCTCGGCGTACGGGGTGAGGCCCTCGCGCAGCAGCAGGGCGTAGGGGCGGTCCGCGTCGTGCTCGGACAGCGCCAAGCGCGTGGACAGCTTGGGGTAGACCGCGCGGGCGTCGGTGCCGAACTTACGCTTGAGCAGTGCGGGCGTGATATTCCCGTCGCGCACGGCGAGAACGGGCGTGATGCGATTGCGGTGCAGCGCGTGGAGCGCCCAGTCGACGTTCTCCGCCGCGTTGTATTTCACGGCAAAAATGGCAATCAACGTGCCGTCCACGGCAAGGAACACGCCGGTTTTCAGCTTCAGCGCCTGCGGCAAAACGACACCCTTTTTGCGGAAAAATCCCTCCGTACCCAGCAGCACGGATTCGCCGCGGATCGTACCGCCGACGCCGCCCTCCTCAAAAAACTCCAGATCGGCAACCTCCTCGTGGAAGCCGCCCTCGCGCAGCAGCAGCTCGTCAAACAGGCGCGCAAGCCCGCTTTGAGACGCGCGCGCCATAGACGCGGCGTAGGCGATGACCTTGCTGCTCTCCTCCCCAAAGATCTTCAACCCGTTGAGCGTCAGCGTGCCGGGCGGGAACAGGTCGCTGTCGGTCAGGATCAGGCAGTTGCTGCGGCGGATGGCGTCCGCCCCGGCAAAGCCGGCGACTGCGCTGCCGCTCTTCGTCAGCCGGTCGGTTACGCGGCGCAGGGGCAGCGCATAGACCAGCGGGAAGGAAAGCGCACAGGCGCCCGAGAGCAGAACCGACCAGTTCCACAAAAGCAGCCCCCACGACTGCGCCTTGAGCGTGGACAGCAGCGCAAATACCAGCGTAGCTGCCAGGATCACGGGCAGCAGCACCGTCTGCCAGTGCGTGGCGCTGTCCTCACGTGCAGCGCAGTTGGAAAAGCCGACCAAACTGCCGTCCCGCTTGGCGGCGCCGCCCGCAGTTACGGCGATCATATAGGGCGCCTGTCCGATCGCGGCGATGCGGAAGGTGTCGTACATCGAGCGCAGATACAGCACGCGCCCCCACAGGGCGGCGCTCATCGCCAGGGCGGCAAGCGCATAAAACGGCTGCGCCTGCGCGCTGCGCACGGCGGGGCTCAGGCAAAGCGCGGTATCCCCCAGCGCGGCGATGCACAACAGGCATACCAGCAGCTCGCAGCTGATCGCCTTGCCGCGCAGCCGCTCCCACGCGCGGGCAAAGACGCTGCGCCCCACGACGCATTCCGCCACAAGCGCAAGCGCAAAGGGCAGCGCGCTGAGCCGGGGGTCGGTCAAAAACGTCTCCGGCAGCCAGCCAAAGCGGAGGAAAAGCTGCGGCAGCCACACCAGCACGGTGATCACCGCGCTGACGCGCAGCGCGCCGCGCGCGGATCGGAGCGCCTGGCGATACTCCGCAAGCGTCTGCTCGACCGGCGCCTCCGGCGCATCAAAGAAGGCGTCCTCCTCGTCCTCTTCATCCGGGTCCGCATCGGACGGCTCCGTGTCGTAAAGCTGTTCCGTGTCCTCCAGCGCCTTGCGCGAAAAGAGCGTGCGGCGGCGGGGCGGCTCTAAAAGAACGGGCTCCTTTTCCTCCAGCGCGCTTTGCACCGTCTGCGCCATGACGTCCTGCAGGCTGATGCTCGGCGGTTCGGGGGGCGGGGCGCCCGCAGTCTCCGGCTCCGGTTTGGGATCTGCGGCACGCTCCTCCGGCGTCGCCGGGGCGTCCGCAGCCGCCTTCTCCCCGCCCGCCGCCGGTACGGGCGGCGTCTGCACGGGCGGCGCGTCCTCCTCGTCGGCGGGCAGCTCGTCCGTGATGGGCAGCGTGTCCGGCACCTCCGGTTCCTCCGGAGTGTTGCCCAGCAGCGCGGCAAGCTCCCGGTCGCCGAACTCCGCCAGAATGCTCTCGATCGAATACTCGATCTCCTCGTCGTCGCGGGCGGCGCTTTTGAGCAGCAGCTCGCTCTCCGACAGGGTCTGTTCAAATTCCCAGTCTTGCTTGTGATCCATGAAATCCTCCCTGCGCAAAGGCTTGGTCAACGGCCAATCGTCGCTCGTCCGCTTATGCGTCCAGGCGCTGGCGAACGGCCTCGTAAAGCAGGATCGCCGCGGCCGCCGAAGCGTTGAGCGAGGAGATTCTGCCGCGCATCGGGATGCTGACGAGGAAATCGCAGTTCTCCCGCACCAGGCGGCCCATCCCGTCCCCCTCGCTGCCGATAACGATAGCGGCGGGCCCCTTGAGATCGGCGCGATAGAGCGCGGTATCCCCCTCGGCCGCGGTGCCGAAGACCCAGACGCCCCGCTCTTTCAGTTCTTTTAAAAGTGCGGGAATATTCGGCACGCGCGCCACGGGCACGTAGCTCACCGCGCCGGCGCTGGTCTTGCCGACGATGCTCGTCAGCCCCGCGCTGCGCCGCTTGGGGATGATAACGCCGTGTGCCCCGGCGCACTCCGCCGTGCGGATAATCGCGCCGAGGTTGTGCGGGTCGGAAATCTCGTCGCATACGACGAGCAGGGGCGCTTCGCCGCGCTCCTGCGCGGCGGCAAGAATATCCTCCACGCTGGCGTACTCACGCACGCTGGCCAGCGCGATCACGCCCTGATGGGCGTGCGTGCGGCTCATGCCGTCGAGCTTGCGGCGGTCGGCGTCCACCACCACGATCCCGCGCGCACGCGCGGTGGAGGCGATGTGCCCCAGCGTCTTGTCCGTCTCGCCCTTGGCGACGTAGATCTTGTCGATGGCGGTCTCGGCGCGCAGCGCTTCCATCACCGCATTGCGGCCCTCTATGATGCCGTCCGCAATCGCCTCATCCCCCGTCGGGCGCGGCATGGGACGGTTGTTTTTCTTTTCGTTTTGCATGACAGGCGTCTTCCCTTTTCGTGTTTTTTGCCGCCGGAGCCGCTGGACGGGCTTCGGCGTATAATCTGACTGATTCAGTATATCATAGTCGAAAAGCAAGATAAAGAGGGAATTGCGTCAAAAATTTACCGAAAATTCATCGGCGGAAACTTGTCGCCGCCGGTTTTGTATGCTACAATGCGTGATACATGAAGCGGCGGCGCGCACGCCGTATCCCGAAAGGAAGGGATTTCTATGGAACAAAACGATAAAAACAGGCCGGATCCGAACGGAAAACACGGCGGCTTCCAGCGCGGCTGGATCTCGCTTCTGCTCTGGTCGCTGGTTCTGATCATCGCCTTCAATTACATCGCCTCCCTGGTCAGCGAGTCCCGCACGGCGCAGACCTCCCACGAAATCGCGTACAGCGAATTCAAGGACCTGGTGCGCGAGGGGAAGATCCAGTCCGTGTCGTTCGACGACAGGATCTTCACGATCACCCCGGTGGAGGGCTTCGTCTACACCGATGAGGACGGCAAGACCTACGACAAGGACTACACGCTTTACACCACCATCATCCCCGACGGAAACGAGGCGCTGCTCGCGCTGCTCGACGAGTACGGTGTGGAACACACCAAGCCCTATAAGCCTGAGACGTCGGCGCTGACCTACTTTATGGTGCAGTACGTGCTGCCGCTGCTGGTTATGGCGGGCTTTTTCATTCTGATGATACGCCTGCTGACGCGAAACGGCGGCCTGGGCGGGCTCGGCGGCGTCGGTTCGGTGGGCAAGGCGAACGCCAAGGTGTATATGGAGCGCTCGACGGGCGTTACGTTCAACGACGTGGCAGGGCAGGACGAGGCGAAGGAGTCGCTGGAGGAGATCATCGACTTCTTGCACAATCCCGAAAAGTACACCGCCATCGGCGCGAAGATTCCCAAGGGCGCGCTGCTGGTCGGCTCGCCCGGCACGGGTAAGACGCTGCTGGCCAAGGCCGTCGCCGGCGAGGCGAACGTGCCGTTCTTCTCGATCTCCGGCTCGGACTTCGTGGAGATGTTCGTGGGCGTAGGCGCCTCCCGCGTGCGCGACCTGTTCTCCGAGGCGGCGAAGGTCGCCCCGTGCATTATCTTCATCGACGAGATCGACACCATTGGCAAATCCCGCGACGGCAGCCGTTTCGGCGGCAACGACGAGCGCGAGCAGACGCTCAACCAGCTGCTCGCGGAGATGGACGGCTTCGACCCCAGCAAGGGCGTGATCGTCCTGGCGGCGACCAACCGTCCCGAGGTGCTGGACAAGGCGCTGCTGCGCCCCGGCCGCTTCGACCGGCGCATCACGATCGACCGGCCCAACCTCGCCGGGCGCATCGCCACGCTGGAGGTGCACACGCGCAACATCAAGCTGGCCGAGGACGTGGACCTCAAGAAGGTCGCGCTGGCCACGGCGGGCTGCGTGGGCGCAGATCTCGCCAACCTTGCCAACGAGGCGGCGCTGCGCGCCGTGCGTAAGGGCCGCAAGCTCGTCACGCAGGAGGATATGCTGGCCGCATTTGAGTTCGTTATCGCAGGAAGCGAAAAGAAAAACAGCGTACTCACCGAGTTTGAAAAGAAGCTCGTGGCCTATCACGAGGTCGGCCACGCCATGGTCGCCTACAAGCAGAAAAACGCCGAGCCTGTGCAGAAAATCACCATCGTCCCGCACACCGAGGGCAGCCTCGGCTATACGCTGTTGATGCCGGAGGAGGATAAGACGAACCTGCGCACGCGCGACGAGCTGATGGCAAAGATCGCGGTGTCCATGGGCGGCCGCGCGGCGGAGGAAGTGGTGATGAACACCATGACCAACGGCGCCTCCCAGGATATTCAGGAGGCGACGGCAATCGCGCGCAACATGGTCGCCATGTACGGCATGAGCGACGCGTTCGGCATGATGGCGCTCGGCAGCGTGCGCAGCCAGTATCTGGAGGGCGGCTATGGCCTCGACTGCGCGCAGGACACCGCCGCCATCATGGATAAGGAAGTCAAGAGCATCCTCGACAAGGCCTATCAGGACGCGGTGCAGGTCATCCGCGAGAACCGCGCGGATATGGACCGCGTGGTGGCGTACCTGCTGGAGAAGGAGACCATCACCGGCGGTGAGATGGTGGCCATCATCGAGGGCCGCGATCCCGCGACCGTGGAGGAATCCTACGCCTCCACGCGCAGCGGACAGGAGGGCTTGCGTCCCTCCGCGCCGGACGCGATTGAAGCGCCGGCCGGGCACGTCTCCATGACCGGCGAGAAGATCGCAGCGCCCGACGAGCGGGAGGAGACGCCAGAGGAGACCGGCACAGAGGACGCCCCCGCGCCGGAGAAAGATGCGCCGGAAAGCGACGGGCACGAATAAAAGCATTGTTATCACAGACAAAAAAGGGAAGCAGAAGAGTTCTGCTTCCCCTTTTTTGTGCTTAAAGACAACAATGAGGCTTATTGTGTTGCAACATATGTGTAAATATGATATTATATAAACAATTCCAAAAGAAGATATAGCAAAAGAATGAGGAGAGGGGGATACGTTATGAAAAAGGGATACTTGCTGGCTTGCATTATTGCTGTTATTATGACGGTGATACTTGTCGGATGTGGGTCAAAAGCGGATTCTCGACAAGGCATATCATCCAACACCCATCAAGAGTCGCAGTCGACGCACGAAGATGTAAAGGACATTATTGACAGTCAATTGGACAACTCGATCGCAACCAAACCGAGTGACGGTGCAAAGTATGCATTTAACGACAACTTTGTATTACCGAAAGAAGTGGGTGAGCATGAAATAACCTTTTATGATACAGTGTTCTCAATACCCAGTGTTTTTTCTGAAGAAAAGACTGAAGATTATTGGTATTATAGAATCTATAACAAATCAAATGGAAAAGTAGATGCATTGATTTCTCTTTATCAAGAGAAATATGAAGACATTGATTCACTTGTTTATAAAGAGAATTATAAAGAAATCATCTCTGCAATAATAGAAGGAATGGAAGAATTGGATGAAATAAAAGGTGTCTCAAAGGCCGAAGATGTCGACTTTTGTGGCTTGCCTGGACAGCGGTGGACAACTGAGCTTGAGGTGGATGGAAGCGTTCTTCGTGGTTTTGGGGTTGTTGGCTTTAATTCAAGCTCAGATCGCGTTATTATGATTATGGCTGCTGAACGAGAGGGCGTAGAGAAGAATTGGTTAGACTATTGCTGGTATACGATAAAAAACGCCAGATTAGCTGATAACGCAAAAGCAGAGGAAGAAGCAAATGTTAATAATACAGACTCTTTGAAGCAAGGCAACCCACAACCTGCAAATGGAATCCGCCCGGAGTTCAAGGCTGCAATGGACAGTTATGAAGAATTCTTTGATGAGTACATTGCCTTCTTGAAGAAAATGGAAAACTCAGATAATCCGCTGGAGTGGTATTCTGATTACATGCAATACATGACAAAGTATTCAGAGGCAATGGAAGGACTCGAAAGCATGGAATCAGAAGATATGACAAATGAAGAAACGCTGTATTATTTGGAAGTAACTTCGAGGATTAACCAGAAACTTTTAGCAGCAGCTGGCTAAATAAAAAACACCCGGAAGCGGCATTGCCGCCTCCGGGTGTTTTTTTATTTCAGTTCGGTGAGCCAGCTTGCCCCATCCTGCCGATAGAAAAACTCGCTGAGATCGTCTTCGCAAAATACGCGCAGGAGCTTGTCCATGTCAAGGGACAGGCGCAGCGAGGGCAGCGCGCTGAGGGGTTCCCACCAGACCTTGCCCTCCTCCGAGCTTTGCAGTTGCCCGGTAAACCGATCTGCGCGGTAGAGCAGGCATATAGCGCACGCCGTCCTCGCACCAGTCTTCGATTCCGCACAGCTGCGGCGCGGAGACGGTCAGTCCGGTCTCTTCCCGCACCTCGCGGACGACGGCGTCGGTGAACGACTCGCCGTTCTCCACATGGCCACCGGGGAAGGTAACGCCGGGCCAGTCGCGCTTGCTTCGCTCCAGCACCAGCACCTTCTCGCCGCTGCAAACCATGCACAAATTCATCAGCACCGCTGTCTCGCTTCGTTTCACAGCGCCTTTTCCTCCTTTTTTTGCTCCAGTCCCGCGCTCCACAGCGCCAGCGCCGTGCCGAGAATCGCGCAGGCAAGGCTGACCAGCGCCTCATACGCGGAGGCAAAGCGCGTGGGCAGGATACCGAGCATCGTGGCAAGCACCAGTCCGAACACCGCGTGATATGCCAGCGAATAATGCGCGCGGAACAGATAGCTGAACAGCCGCGCAAACAGCGCCAGCACCGCGCAGCCGCCCAGCACCGTCGGCAGCAGCACGCCAAGGTCCAGCGCTACCGCGCCGTCCAGCAACGGCTGGAACAGCTCCACCGCCATCAAGATCGGCGAGGAGGCCAGTCCCGGAATGATGAAGCCCAGCGCGATGATCGCGCCCGCGCAGGCAAAGCCGAGGGCGTTTGCCTCCAGCGGGGCAAGCACGCCGCGGCGCAGGCTGAAAAATACGCCCAGCGCCAGCGCAAAACCCAGCGCCAGCGCAAAATAGGACGAGCCGCGCCGCCCCTGCAGCCCGCATTGCCGCCACAGCGAGGGCAATGTGCCGAGGATCAGCCCGAGGAACAGGCTGACCGCCGCGGTCTGCGCGCGGTAAAACAACGTCAGCAATCCGCCGGCACCGGCAAGAAACCCGACCGCGCCGCCAAGCGCCACGGGCAAAAGCAGTCGCCAGTATCGTCTCAGCGCGAGCCTGGGATGGGAGAGCACCTCCATCATCGGGCGGTACACGCCGAACACCACCGCCAGCAGCGCGCCGGAAACGCCGGGTAAGATACCGCCCGCGCCAATCAGCACGCCCTGGCCGAAACGCAGCGCAAAGTCTGCAAAACCGCGTTTGGACATCAGTACCCTTTCCTTCTGTCGACCAGATGGCGCAGCGGCCTGCCCGCCGCGTAGTTTTCCAGATCCTCGCAGAACATCTCCACGTTGCGCGTGCAGGTGTGGCCCAGCGTCATATTACCGGCGACGTGCGGCGTAAGCAGCAGGTTTTTCGCCGTACGCAGCGGGTGGTCGGCTGGCAGCGGCTCCGGCACGACCACGTCCAGCGCCGCCCCGGCGAGATGGCCGGCGTTAAGCGCGTCGATCAGCGCCTCCTGATCCACGGCGGTACCGCGGCCGACGTTGACCACGTACGCCCCCTGCGGCAGCAGCGCCATGCGCTCCCGGCTCAGCACCCCAGCCGTCTCCGCCGTGGAGGGCAGCGCCATCACCAACAGATCCGTCTGCGGCAAAACGGCGTCCAGCTCCGTGATCGTGCGGATCTCGTCAAAGGCCGGGTCGCCGGGCTTTGCGCTGCGGCGCACGCCGACGATGCGCGCCGGCAGAAACGCATGGGCGCGGCGGGCAAACTGCGTGCCGATATCGCCCGTTCCCAGCACGGTAATCCGGCTGCCGTACAGCGAGCGGATCCCGCCTGGCAGCACGCGCCAGCCGCCCTCGCGGATGACCTCCGTATACTCCATCTGGCGGCGCAGCAGCATCAAGCAGGTCATAATCAGGTGTTCGCAGATCGTTACGCCGTAGGCACCCGCGGAGTTGGTCAGCAGGCAGTCGGGATCGCAGTAGATCGCATCGTCGCAGAAGTGGTCCACGCCCGCCCAGCAGCAGCAATACCATTTGAGACTCTTGGCCGAGGCGATAACCTTTTTGGAGCAATGTCCGTAAAGGATCTCGCAATCGTCCACGTTCCCCACCGCCGCCGCGCTGGAGGGAAAGTAGCGCACCGTATAGCCGCAGCGCGCGGCCGCTTCGTTGATTTGGCGCTCGTAGGTTTCGTTCAGAAAGTCGATAATCACGCCAATGGTCTTACTCATGTTGCAGTTCCTCCAAAATAGATTCGGCCACGCGCATACCGTCCGCCGCGGCGCTCATGATCCCGCCGGCATAGCCCGCCCCCTCGCCGCAGGGATACAGCCCGCGCAGCGCGGACTGGTATCGTTCGTCGCGCGGGATGCGCACCGGCGAGGACGAGCGGGATTCCACCGCGGTGAGCACCGCGTCGGAAGCGGCAAAGCCGCGTATTTTTTCGTCAAGCTGCGGCAGCGCCTCGGCAAGCGCGTCGCACACGAACCCCGGCAGGCACGCGCGCAGATCCCCGAAGCGAACGCCGGGACGGTAGCTCGGCCGGACGCTGCCTGCCGCGCGCGACGGCCGCCCGGCAAGGAAGTCCCCCACCAGCTGCGCCGGCGCGCGGTAGTCCGCGCCGCCCGCGCGGAAGGCGGCCTCCTCCAGCGCGCGCTGAAAGGCGACGCCGC
>CAMZIO010000013.1 GCA_947307255.1 uncultured Clostridia bacterium
ATTCTTTGCTTTGCAATGGTTAACTCACCCCCCCCCCCCCCATATTCTCCGCTATGCCCACCACTCCCACCTTTTTTTGTGAAACAGCGCAACAGATCGCATCTCTTTTCTCTCCCGCCGCATCCAAAACGGCACAAAAAAAGCCACCGGAAAACCGGTGGCTTTCTGCCGCTTAGTTGGCGGGCGTCTGCGTGATCGTGGTGGAGAGGTATTCCGAGCTGATCCAGCCGAACTGATCCCCGGATTTGACGAACGTCCAGTCGCCGGACTTTGCCGCCGCCTCCACCCGCTCGTTCGTGCCCAGCAGCCTGATACGCGCGTATCCCGTGCCCGGCCCGCTGCGCAGGTTGACCCCAGCGGTGGTAAAATAGCTGTAATAGTGGTCAAAAACCGTCTCCGGCAGGACGCTCAGCTCGCTATGGCCGGTCAGATCCAGCCAGGACGAGGGCTGCGTCGGCTGCACCGATTCCTCAGGGGTGCTCTGCTCGTTTTGCTGCGCGTCCTCCTCGGCGGCCGGGTCCACGGGGGCGGACTCCTCCGGCAGCGTTTCCGTCTTATTTCCCGCCGCCTTGAGCTGCTCGATCTGCGTATTCGCGCTTGCCAGCGCGCGGCGGGCATTGCCCAGCTTCGTCCCCAGTACGAGTGAGATGACCAGCAGCAGCGCGATCGCGGCAAGCTGGCAGATAAAAAGAATGTAAAGCGGATTGTGCCGCTGGGTGCGGCGCATCACACGACGGCCTGTCATATTACCCCCTCCTTACGGTGTTTTCGACATTATTTTACCGAATCACACCATGTTATGTCAAGCAATTTATGGTGAATTCATCAAATTTTATCCGGTTTTGCGCGTACTTTATGTCCCCCTTTGTCTCCCACGCCCGCAGGGACAAAGAGGCGGAGCGTGCGCGGCACGCTCCGCCCGGTTTTGGATTCACTTGCCGCCCTTGTGCGCGCGGCGCCGCTCCAGCAGCTCCTTGGGCTCGGCCTGCGCCAGCTTGCGCGCGCGGCGCTCCAGCACCTCTTTCGGCTTTTCCGAGATCTCGCCCGCCGCCTGCAGGGCCTCCTTGGTCATCAGCGGGCCGACCAGCTCGTAGATCAGCACGGAAAAGAGGATGATGTTGCGCACCAGGCTGCCGTTCTCCGGCCCCAGCTGCTGCGCCGTAACGCACATGCCCAGCGCCACGCCCGCCTGCGGCAGCAGCGTGATACCCAGATATTTGACGACCTTTTCGCTGCAGCCGACCATCTGCGCGCTGTACCGCGCGCCGAAGTACTTACCCAGCGAACGGGAAACGATATACACCACGCCGATGCACACCAGAATCGGCTGGGCAAACACCTCCAACTGCAGCTCCGCGCCGCTGATGACAAAGAACACGGCCAGCAGCGGCTGCGACCACACGTCCGCGCGCTGCATCAGATCGTCGGAGAGCGGGCTGATGTTGCAAAAGAGCGTGCCGAGCATCATGCACACCAGCAGCGGAGAAAAGCCGATGCGCAGCTCGCCAAACGTCAGTTCCAGCGACGAGAGCGCCACCGTCAAAAAAACGAAGGAGATCGTCATGGAATTGCGGTTGGTATTGGAGTGGAACATCGTCTCCAGCTTGGTGAGGACAAAGCCGGCCAGCGCGCCCAGCAGCAGCGAACAGGCGATCTCCAGCAGCGGATTGACGAGGATGGACACCACGCTCACCGCGCCGCTGATGAGCGCCTTGGCGATGCCGAAGGAGACGGCAAATACGATCAGGCCCACCGCATCGTCCAGTGCGACGATGGGCAGCAGCAGCTCCGTCAGCTCGCCCTTGGCCTTGTACTGGCGCACCACCATCAGCGTGGCGGCGGGCGCGGTCGCCGTTGCGATGGCGCCGAGGGTGATCGCCGCCGGGACGGAGAGAATCTCCGGGAAGAGCGCATGGAACCCCAGCAGTGTCAGATCTACCAGCACCGCCGCCGCCAACGCCTGCAAAATGCCGATGATCAGCGCCTGGCGCCCGGTTTTCCGCAGCTGGCTGAGGCGGAACTCGTTGCCGATGGCAAAGGCAATAAAGCCCATGGCGACCTTGGAAATCACCTCCAACTGCGCCACCGACTCGTAGGTCGGAAAGCCAAACCCGTGGATGCCCAACCGCCCCAGCACAAACGGCCCGATCAGCACGCCCGAAACCAGAAATGCGGTTACGTCGGGCAGGCGCCAGCGGTTGAACAGTCTCGTCATCATCAGCCCCGCCATCAGGGCGAAGGCAAAGCTCAGCAAAGCAGTCATGGATCATTTCCCTCCGGTGTTGCGTTTTCTGTGCTGCGTTTTCCGCGCGTGTGCGCTTGAGCGCTCCAAGTACTGCATTATGCACTCTTTCCTCTGAAAATGCAACTGTTTTTTCCAACAAATAGGGACCGTTCATCCGAACAGCCCCTATATCCGCCGCTTTTTCAGGAAAGCAGCACCTCGTCCGTCTCCTCCTGTACGCCGGAGAGCGCGGCAAAGCGGTCCAGCAGATCCTTTTTGGTCAGTTTCTTCTTCTCCTCGCCGGAAATATCCAGAATGATACGGCCCGCGTGCATCATAATGATGCGGTTGCCATGCGTGAGCGCATCGCGCATATTGTGCGTGATCATCAGCGCGGTAAGCTGATTCTCTGCGACGATCTGATCGGACAGCTCCAGCACCTTGCCCGCCGTGGCGGGGTCAAGCGCCGCCGTGTGCTCGTCAAGCAGCAGCAGCTTCGGCCGCTGCAGCGCAGCCATCAGCAGCGTCAGCGCCTGGCGCTGGCCGCCGGAGAGCAGACCCACCTTATCCTCCATCCGGTTTTCCAGCCCAAGGCCCAGGGTCTTGAGCCGCTCGTGGTATTCCTCCCGTTCCGCCTTCGTTACGCCCCAGCGCAAACCGCGCTTTTTGCCCCGGCGCATCGCCAACGCAAGGTTTTCCTCGATCTGCATATTGGGCGCGGTGCCCATCATGGGGTCCTGAAACACGCGGCCGATGAACGCGGCGCGCTTATGCTCCGGCAGGGCGGTAACGTCTACGGAGTCGATCAGGATCTTCCCGCTGTCCACCGGCCAGACGCCGGCGACGGCGTTGAGCAGCGTGGACTTGCCCGCACCGTTGCCGCCGATGACGGTAACGAACTCGCCGGGCGCAAGGTGGAGCTCCAGTTCCTGCAGCGCGCGCTTTTCATGGATGGTACCGGGGTGAAAGGTTTTGGATACGCGCTCCAATTTCAACATACGCCTCAGCCCTCCTTTCCGCCGCGTCTCGCCTGCGCAACGGCCGGCCTGCGCTGTCCCTGCAAATACGGCACGGCGAGAAAAACGGCTACGATCAGCGCGGTAAAGAGCTTCAAATCATTCGGGTCCAGCCGCAGCCAGAGAATAACGACCATCACGATATAGTACGCAATGCCGCCCAATGCGACAAAGCACAACCGCACGGCAAAGTTCGCCCCCTTGGTAAACAGCGCGTCGCAGAGCACCTCTCCGATGATGATGGCGGCAAGCCCGATCACAATCGCGCCGCGGCCCATATTGACGTCCGCAGTCCCCTGGAACTGGGTCATCAGCCCCCCGGAGAGCGCGACCACGCCGTTTGAGAGCGCCAGACCGATGAGCTTCATATTGCCGACGTTGATCCCCTGCGCCCGGCTCATATGGGGATTGGCGCCTGTGGCGCGCAGGGCGCTGCCCTGCTCCGTACCGAAGTACCAGTACAGCAGCGCCACCAGCATCGCCGTGAGAAGCAGCCCGGTCAAAATCGCCTGCGGCACGTAGAGCGACGAAAGTAAAAAGCCCTTATGCCCCTCCTCCCAGACCATACCGAACTTTTTGATGCTCGCCGTCTGATTGGCCTTGGTCATAATGCGCAGGTTGATCGAATAGAGGGCAAACTGCGTGAGGATTCCGGCAAGGATCGCCGGGATGCCGAGCTTCGTATGCAGAAGCCCCGTGCACAGGCCGCATACCACTCCCACGGCAACCGCCGCCAGCAGCGCCGCCCAGGCGGACCAGCCGGCGAGAATCAGCATAACCGTTACCGCACCGCCGGTGGCAAACGAGCCGTCCACCGACAGATCCGCCACGTCCAGCAATCGAAACGTGATATATACGCCCAGCGCCATCATGCCCCAGATAAAGCCCTGTGCCACGGCGGCGGGCATACGGGAGATCAGATTGGCCAGGCTCAGTGAACCGATAAAAACGCCAAGGTACATTCTTATAACTCCTTTTCCGGTTTATCCGATCGGGGCATAGTCCGCGGGCACCGGGATTCCCAGCGCCTCGCAGCGCGCGGCAGCGCACTTTTTCACCGGATTCTGATAATACTCGATCTCCATCGTGGAGATATCTGCCTCCCCCGTGAGGATTCTGGCCGCCATCGCGCCGGTGGTGCGGCCAAGCTCGTAGTAGTCGATCGACAGCGTTGCAATGCCGCAGCCCTTACACAGGCTCTCCTCCCCGGCGATGATGGGGACGCCCGCCGGCTCCGCCACGTTGTTGATTGCCTCGGCACAGTTGGCGGCCGTATTGTCGGTGGGAATATAAAGCGCCTGGCAGTCCGCGCAGGCCTGCGCGGTAACGCTGGCAACGTCGTTGGAGTCGGCAAAGGTGTAGAGGCTGACGCTCCTGCCCATTTCCTCCAGCGCGGCCTTCACGACCTCGACCTGATAGGCGGAGTTCGCCTCGGCACTGCAATAGAGAATGCCGACGCGCCGGGCATCCGGCAGCAGCTCGTCAAACATGGCGGCCTGCCGGTCCAACGGGGCAAGATCAGACGTGCCGGAAACGTTGCCGCCGGGCGTGCCGTCAAAATCGTCAATATCCAGCGCAACGCCGTATTCCGTAACGGAGGTCCCCAGTACGGGAATCGTCTGCGTGGCGCTGACCGCCGCCTGCAGCGCAGGTGTGGCGTTCGCCAGGATCAAGTCCACGTTTCCGGCGGCGAAGCCGTTGCAGATCGTGGCGCAGGTCGCAATATCTCCGGAGGCGTTGAGCTCCTCGAACGTTACCCGGCCGGGGAGCGCCTCTTCCAGTGCGTCGCGGAAGCCGCGCGTGGCAGCGTCGAGCGCCTCGTGCTGGGCAAGCTGGCAGATCCCGACGGTAAAGCTCGCTTCCCCGTCGGACGGCCGGGGCTGCCCCGCTCCGCCGCAGGCGGCGAGGCCGAGGCAAAGGATCATCGTCAAAAAGGCGGACAGTAGCTTTTTCATCTTCATTTCTCCTTCCTTGCAATCGGTACAGTGCTTGTTTCGTAGTATAAATCTTTAACGCTTTAAAGTCAATCTAATTTTTGTAAAAAAAGTTTCGCTTTTTGCGCCGATTTTTTGTCTAATTTGTCAAACCCCCGCGGCATAGCCGCGGGGGTTCCCCGTATCTGCGCAGAAAAGCGCCGCGCGTTTAAGGCGCCGCGTTCTCCGTCGCGCTCAGCCCGTTAAAGTATACCCGGCCCAGACCGTCGTGATACACGCCGTGCAGCCCGTCGCGCAGCAGGTAGGTTACCGAGTCAAAACACAGCGGAGAAAGCGCGCCGTCCTCCAGCAGCAGCGTCTCCGCGTCGTGCAGGAACGCCGCGCGTGCCGCCAGATTCTCCGATGCGCGCGCAACGCCCAGCAGCACGTCGTACGTCTCGCTGCTGTAAAAGATCTGATCAAGCGGCCCCATGGCGGAAAAACGGTCCAGAAATCCCATCGCATCGTTATACGGCGGCACAATCCAATCCGCCGCAATCTCATAGTCTCCCGCGGCAATCCGGCTGTCAAACTCCTCGCGCGGGAGGGCGCGGGGCAGCATACTCACGCTGAGCTGCTCGCTCCACATCCGCTGCAGCTCCCACACCGCGTCGTGCGTGCGCTCGTCCTCCACGTAGAGAAGCTCGATCGCCGGGAACTCGCGTCCGGTGCTGTATCCGGCGCGCTTGAGGCTCCCCACCGCCGACACGCAGCGCTTTTCGTATTCCTCTTCGTCGATCGCGCACAGCACGCCGCCGACCGTCCGGAAATCCTCCGGTGCGTCCGTACCGCTCGCAACGCCCGCACTCACCAGCCCCGTTGCCGGGACCGCTCCCGCGCCCATCGCTGCGGCAATCGCTGCGCGGTCGATGCTCAAGTCAAAGGCACGGCGCACGTCGGCGTCGTTGAAATAGTCGCTGATATGGTTGTAGAGAACGCAGTATGTGCTGCACAGCGGCAGCGCTGCGGCAGACGGCGCCGTTTGCCCCGTATCGTCTTCCAGTGCGCGGCGCGGCGGCGAGGCAACGTAATCCACCTTGCCCTCCTCGTAGAGCCGATACGCCTCCTCCGCATCCGGTGCAAACACGATGCGCAGCGTATCCACCCCCACGAGCTTGCTCTCATAATAAGTGGGACTGCGGCGCAGCTGCAAGTACTCCTCCGGCGTCCAAACGCCGATCTGATAAGCGCCGTTGCTCAGCAGGTTGGGGCTGGTCGCCCAGCCTTCGGCGTCTGCCTGAAGCGCATCCTCGCGCAGCGGCATCGTCGCCACCGCGGTGCACACGCCGCTGAGGAAGTACGCGCAGGGGGCGGCGAGCGTTACGGTAAAGGTGCTGTCGTTTTCCGCCTTGACCGCCAGCGCCTTGGCGTTGCCGGTCTTGCGCGCAACGTCATAGCCCTTGACCATGGACAGCAGCGCGTGGTTGGGCGAATCCGTCCTGGGGTCGACCAGCCGCTGCCAGGCGTAGACGAAATCCCTGGCCTTCACGCGCGTCCCGTCCGACCAGTTTGCAGAGGAGCGCAGCTTAAACGTATAGGTTACCGTCCCGTCGTAGTTCGTCTCCGTCTTATACTCGCGAGCCATTCCCTCCCGCAGCACGGCGCGGCCCGTGCCGTCGTCGGCAAAGCGCATCAGATTCTCATAGAGCATATAAAAAACGCTCTGCTCGGCACGCTGCGTGCTTTTTGCGGGGTCGAGCGAGGTGATCTGCGAACAGACGGCGGCACGCAGGTCCAGCGTCTGCGTCAGCTCCTTTTGCTCGCCGCAGCCGGACATAAGCCCCGCCGCCATCAGCACGGCCAGCAGAAATGCCGACAACCTTTTCGCCTTTTGCATAACAGTCTCCTTCTGATCAAGCAGATTTTCATACCGATTCGACTAGTATTATACAAAAGAATTCCCCGCTTGTAAAGCCAAGCGGGGAATTTCAACGATTTTGCCGTATTTTACGCCTGCTCCGGCACAATCAGCCGGCCGCTCTCGTCAAAGCGCGCGGTCTTGATTTCGTTCCCGGTCAGCTTGGCGATCGTGTCCAGCCGCATTTTTGACGGATAATCCGCAAGCAGCGTGTAGGCCACGCCGTGCCGCCTGGCGCGCCCCGTGCGGCCGATGCGGTGGACGTAGTACTCGTTCTCCTGCGGCACGTCGTAGTTAAACACTGCGTCCACGTCATCCACGTCGATGCCGCGCGCGGCGACGTCCGTTGCAACGAACACCGGCAGCTCGCCCCGGCGAAAGCGCGCCATAACCTGCTCGCGCTTTTTCTGCGGGATATCGCCGTGGATGCAGGCCACGTCCAGCCCCTCCATCTCCAGGTACTTCGTCAGCCGCTCAACCATGCCCTTGGTATTGCAAAAGACAATCACCCGCTCCAGCTTCTCCTGGCGGATGATGCGCGCAAGCGCCGCGACCTTGTCGTTCTGATCGACCTCGATCCGGTATTGCAGGATGTCGGGTTTGTTGTCCTCCAGCGCGCGGACGGTGATTTCCTCCGGATCGCGCTGATAGACCCAGCTGATATCCAGCACCTCGCGTGAGATGGTGGCGGAAAACATCCCCAGATTGCGCCGGGACGGGATCTTGTCCAGAATGCGCGTAACGTCGTGGATAAAGCCCATGTCCAGCATACGGTCCGCCTCGTCGAGCACGACGGTCTGCACCTGATCCAGCCGGACGGTGCGCCGCTTCATGTGGTCGCTGAGCCGGCCGGGCGTGGCGACGACGATCTGCGGCTTGCGCTTGAGCGCGTCGATCTGCTTGCCGATGGGCGCGCCGCCGTAGAGGCAGACGGTGCGGATCCCCGGCAGGAAGGCGCACAGGTCGCGCAGCTCCGCCGTAATCTGCAGGGCAAGCTCGCGCGTCGGCGCAAGGATCACCGCCTGCACGGTTTCACTCTCCGGGTCGATATGCTCTGCGATGGGAATGCCGAAGGCAAAGGTCTTGCCGGTGCCGGTGGGCGCCTTGGCAATCACGTCCTTCCACGCCCGCATTGGCGGGATACAACCCGCCTGAACCGGCGTACTCATTTCAATTCCCTTCTTCGTCAGCGCGCGAAGCATCTCCGGCTGCAGCGCGAGGCTGTCAAACCGAACGCCTTGTGTCAGTTCCATGGTTGCGTTTCCTTACTCTCTCTGATTTTCTGATGGATGCGGCGCGTGCCGCTTATTTGTGCGGCACGTGCCAGATGTTGTCCGCATACTCCGCCACGGCGCGGTCGGCGGCAAAAATGCCGCTGCGGGCAACGTTGTAAAGCGATTTTTTATTCCACCCCTGCGCGTCGGCATATGCTGCGGCCATGCGCTCCTCCGCCCGACAGTAGTCGCTGAAGTCCGCCAGCAGCAGGTACTCGTCGCGCGCAAGCAATTCGGCGGCCAGATCTTCGTAGGATACTCCGTCGGAAAAGCCGACTTTGAGTTGGTCGATCACGCGGCGGAGCTTCGGGTCCTGGGTATAAAGCGTCCGGGGCACGTACCCGTCGCGCCGAAGCGCGGCGACCTCGTCGGCGTGCAGGCCGAAGAGAAACATATTCTCATCGCCCAGCACCTCGTGCATCTCCACGTTCGCGCCGTCCAGCGTGCCCACGGTGAGCGCGCCGTTGATCATAAATTTCATATTGCCCGTGCCGCTGGCCTCCTTGCCGGCGGTGGAGATCTGCTGGCTGACTTCGCTGGCGGGCATGAGATGCTCGGCAAGCGAGACGCGGTAGTTCTCCAGAAACACGACCTGCAGCTTGTCACAGCAGATGGGATCGCCGTTGATCTGCGCGGCAAGCGAGTTGATCAGGCGGATGATCCGTTTGGCCACGGCGTAGCCCGGCGCAGCCTTCGCGCCGAACAGGAAGGTCTGCGGCCGCATCGGGCGGGAAGGATCATCCTGCAGGCTCTGGTAGAGCGAGATGATGTGCAGCACGTTCAAAAGCTGGCGCTTGTACTCATGCAGGCGCTTGACCTGCACGTCAAAGATCGCATCCGTGTTAAGCACAATACCCTGCGTGCGCTTGATATAGCGGGCAAACGCCTCCTTGTTGGCGCGTTTGATCCGGCCCAGGCGCTCCAGCGCGGCGGCGTCGTCGGCAAAGGCTTCCAGCCTTTTCAGCTCCAGCGGTTTGGTCAGATAAGCACGGCTGCCGGTCAGCTCCGCGATCAGATCGTCCAGCGCGGGGTTGATCTGGGCGAGCCAGCGGCGGTGGTCGATGCCGTTGGTGACGTTTTTGAATTTATCCGGCTCCATGGCGCACTCGTCGCGGAAGACGTCTTTGCGCAGGATCTCGGTGTGCAGCGCACTCACGCCGTTGACCGCCATGCCGCCCGCGACGCACAGGTTTGCCATGCGCACCTGTCCGTCCCAGATAATGGCCATTTCGCGGGTCTTGGCGGGGTCATGATAATAGTCTTCGATCTTCTGCTGATAGCGGTGCGCGATCTCCACGATGATCTCCCAGATACGCGGCAGCAGCGTGGACATAAGCTGCTGCGGCCAGCGCTCCAGCGCCTCGGAGAGCACCGTGTGGTTGGTATAAGCCACGGACTGGCGGGTAATCGCCCAGGCGGCGTCCCAGTTAAGCCCCGCATCGTCCATGAAGATACGCATCAGCTCCGGAATGACCAGCGCAGGGTGCGTGTCGTTGATCTGAATCACGTTCTTCTCGTGGAAATTCTCCACGGTGTTGTACACTTCAATATGCTTGCGCACGATGGACTGCATCGTGGCCGAGACGAAGAAATACTGCTGCTTGAGGCGCAGGGCCTTGCCTTCGTAGTGATTGTCCTCCGGATAGAGGATCTTGGCGATGGCCTCCGCCATCGCCTCCTGTTCCATGGCGCGCAGATACTCGCCCTTGGAAAACAGCGTCATATTGAGCGGCACGTTGGGTCGGGCGTCCCAGAGGCGCAGGGTGTTGACGTGCTCCGTCCCGTAGCCTGCGATCTCCATGTCGCAGGGCACGGCGATGACCTCCGTCGCCCCCTCCGGCACGACGTGCAGCCGGCCGTTGTCCCAAAAGCGGCGCACCGTGCCGCCGAAGAGTACCGTTTCGCTCTCCTGCGGCTTGGGCAGCAGCCAAGCGCCGCCCAGATCCTTCCACTCGTCCGGCAGTTCGACCTGCTGGCCGTCCACGATGCGCTGGCGGAAAATGCCCAGCTCGTAGCAGATCGAATAGCCGGAAGCCGGGATCTCCAGCGTGGTCATCGAGTCAAGATAGCAGGCGGCCAGGCGGCCCAGGCCGCCGTTGCCGAGGCCCGCGTCCGGCTCGATCTCAAAGACGTCCGCGGGGTGGAAGCCCAGCTCCTCGATTGCCTGGCGCAGCACCTCGCCCACGCCGAGATTGTAGGCGTTTTTCAACAGGCTGCGACCCATGAGGAATTCCATGGACAGATAGTGCACCTGCCGCTTATGCTCTTCGCGGGTCTTGCGTTTGGTTTCCACGCCGCGCTCCGCCATCACGTCGCGCAGCACCAGCGCGCTCGCGCGCATCATCTGTGCGTCGCTTGCCTCGCTCACGGTGCTGCCGAAGTTGAGCTTGAGCTTCTCGCAAAGGGCTTCCTTCATCTCTTGTGCTGTATGAATGGGCATCAGATAACTCTCCTGTCAGTTGCAAATGGATTCATAGATATCGTGGTACGCCACGGCGCTGCGCGTCCAGCTGAAGTCCTCGTTCATGCCGCGCTTTTGCAGCGCCTTAAACGCCGCACGATTGTCGTGGTAAAGGTCGACTGCTTCACAGATTACATGCGCCATATCGTCCGCGTTGTAGTTGGCAAAGGTAAACCCGTTGCCCGCGCCGTTCCACGCCTCATAGGGATGGACGGTGTCCTTGAGCCCGCCGGTTTCGCGCACGATGGGCACCGTTCCGTAGCGCATGGCGATCATCTGGCTCAGCCCGCACGGCTCGCTCCTGGAGGGCATCAGAAACAGGTCTGCGCCGGCGTAGATCTGCATGGCGAGGCTTTCCGAATATCCCAGATGCACGGCGATCCGGCCGGGATAGCGTTCGGCGGCGTTGCGGAAGAACGCCTCGTAGTTCGCATCGCCCTTGCCCAGCACCGCCAGCTGTACGTCCTTTTCCATCACGCGTTCCAGCGCCTCGCATACAAGATCCAGCCCCTTATGGGACACCAGGCGCGTAACCATGGCGATCACGGGCGTGTCGGCCCGGACCTCCAGCCCCATGGTCTGCTGGAGCAGTTCTTTATTCCTCGCCTTGCCGGAAAGCCGGCCGGGGCTGAAGTGTGCGGTCAGGTTCGCATCCTTGCGGGGATTATAGCGCTCCATATCCAAGCCGTTGAGCACGCCGTGAAGCTTCCCCGCGTTCATGCTCATCACGTTCTCCAGCCCGTGGGCAAAGTAGGCGTACTGAAGCTCCCGAGCATAGGTGGGGCTGACCGCCGTAACGGCGTCCGCGGTCATGATTGCACCCTTGAGCAGATTCACGTCGCCGTCAAAGGCGAGCGTGCCGCCGTCGTACCACCCCGGCGCAAGGCCGAACAGGTCCTCCAGCGTATCGCGTCCATAGCGACCCTGATACTCCACGTTATGCACGGTGATGACCGTATGGATCCCCTTATAAAATTCCTCGCGCACCGATTCATCGCGGATATAGATCGGCACGAGCGCGCTTTGCCAGTCGTTGCAATGCACGACGTCCGGCTTTTCCGGCAGCTCCGGCAGCAGCTCCGCCACCGCGCGGGAGAAAAACGCAAAGCGCTCGCCGTCGTCATAATAGCCGTAAAGCTCAGGGCGCTTGAAATAATGCTCGTTGTCGATGAAATACCACGTAACGCCCTCGCGTTCGAGCGAGAACAGTCCGCAGTACACGCTGCGCCAGGAAAGGCGGACGTAGCGCCACTTTTCAAAGTGCAGCGCCTCCATCCACTTTTCCGAAACGCTCTGATACAGCGGCAGGATCACGCTGACGTGGTCGCCGCCCTTCGACAGCGCCTGCGGCAGACTGCCCGCCACGTCGGCAAGGCCGCCGGTCTTGCAAAAGGGCACCGCCTCGCTGGTAACGTACAGAATATTCATACTCGTTCCTTTCCCCGTGGGTACCTCGCCCACACCGCTTACACCACGCTGTCCCTTGCAATGGTCAGCGGGTAATTCTCATGCCCGATCAGCGTGCCGCCCGTGCGCACCAGCACGCTCTTGTCCGCGATCACGTGGCTGAGCGTAACGTTTTCGGACACGGTAACGTTCTTAAAAAGAATGCAGTTGCGCACCTGCGCGCCCCGGCCAATCCGGACGCCGGGGAAGAGGATGCTGTTTTCCACCATACCCTCCACGATGCAGCCGTCCGCAATAAAGGAATTGACGCAGCGGCTCTCCGGCGCGATATAGGACGACGCCTCGTCGTCCTCCTTGGCCTGGATCGGCCGTTCGGGACAAAACAGCGCGCCGGCCACGTTGGGATCGAGCAGCGCCATGCTGCGGTCATAATACTCCTTGACCGTGCGGAGCTGCGCGGCAAGCCCCTCCCAGATAAAGCTGCGGATATTCAATTTCTCGCCCATACCCAGCAGCACGTCGCGGCGGAAGCTGGACTTCTCCTGCGCCTCGCACTCGTCCACGAGCCGCAGCAGCAGCTCGCGGCTGAGGATATAGATTTCCAGCGACTGATACCCCTCCGGCGTGTGGGGGTCGCAGAGCGTCGCAGCGACGCGGCCGTCCGGGTCCAGATGGAAATACGTCGCGTTCTCCGTGCGGCCGAGGTTTGGCGTGCACACGCAGGTAATATCCGCGCCGGAGGCAAGGTGCGCCTCAAACACGTCGTCGATCGGCAGGTTGATGATCAGGTCGCTGTCGGAGAGCACCACGTAATCCTGGCGGATCTCTTCGATATAGCTGCGCACGCCGGCCAGCGCCTCCATCTTGCCGCGAAACTCCTCGCTTTGATATTTGCGGTTGTCGGCAAAGGGCGGCAGCAGGCGCAGCCCGCCGTACTTGCGGGACATATCCCAGGTCTTGCCGCTGCCAAGATGGTCCAGCAGGCTTTGATAGTTGCCGTGCAGCACGACGCCGACGTCCGTAATGCCGGCATTTTGCATATTGGAGAGCATAAAGTCAATGATGCGGTAGCGTCCGCCGAAGGGGACGGAGGCGGGCATACGATGCTCGACCAGCTCACGCAGGCCCGGCTCCTTTTCGTAAGCAAAGATAATGCCATGCAGTCCGTTCATCTCACTACCTCCTTCAGATCCCGGTTGAGCATCCGGTTCGCCGCAAGGCGATACTGCTCCGGCACCTGCGTCTCGGGCCCCACCACGGTGATGCCCCACGCCTCGCTCGCCCGTTCGGGCGCACAGCCGATCACGGCGCCCGCACCGATACGGCAGTTTTCCCCGATGATCGCATAGGATACCCGCGCGCCCTCCTCCACCACGGCGCCGGGCATCAGAATGGAATACTCCACCTGCGCACCCCGGCCGACGGTGCATCGCTCGGAAAGAACGCAGTTTTCCGCCGTGCCTTCCACCACACATCCGCGGGTAACGACGCTGTGCTCCACGTGGGAGTCCGCGCCGAGGTAGGCCGGCGGCGCGGAGGTGGAGCGGCCGTAGATCGGCCAGCGCTTTTCCAGCAGGTTCAACCCGCTGCCCTGCGCCAGCATATCCATATTCGCATCCCAGAGGGAATCGAGCGTACCGACGTCCTTCCAGTACCCGTCAAAGCGGTAGGCCGCCATCTTCTGTCCGTCCGCGAGCATGGTGGGAATGATGTTTTTGCCAAAGTCGTTGCTGGAGGCGGCGTCGTTCTCGTCCGCGATCAGGTATTCCCGCAGCTTGCGCCAGGTGAATACGTAAATGCCCATGGACGCCAGATTGCTCTTGGGGTTTTTGGGCTTTTCCTCGAATTCCACGATGGTGTCGTGCTCGTCCACGTTCATGATGCCAAAGCGGGACGCCTCATCCCAGGGCACCTCCATCACGGAGATGGTGCAATCCGCCCCCTCGCGCTTGTGGTGGGCGAGCATGGCGGCATAGTCCATCTTGTAGATATGGTCGCCCGACAGGATCAGCACGTAGTCCGGATCGTACATATCCACAAAGCCGATGTTCTGGTAGATCGCATTGGCCGTGCCCTTATACCAGGTGGCGCCCGTGGCGGACTGATAGGGCGGGAGGATATGTACGCCGCCGTCGTTGCGGTCCAGATCCCAGGGCTGGCCGTTGCCGATATAGCGGTTGAGCTCCAGCGGGCGGTACTGGGTCAGAACGCCCACCGTGTCAATGCCGGCATTGGTGCAGTTGGACAGCGGAAAGTCAATGATGCGGTAGCGTCCCCCGAAGGGCACGGCAGGCTTTGCCATATTCTCCGTAAGCACGTACAGTCGGCTCCCCTGGCCGCCGGCAAGCAGCATTGCGATACATTCCTTTTTCACGCCTGCATCTCCTCCTTCGTTTACTCGTCTTTCTTATGATCGACCGGCCTTTGGCGGCGCGGCTTCCCCTCGCCGTGCAGAAATACGGCGCCGAGCGGCGGAAGCTTGATTTCGATCGAGCAGTCCCGTCCATGTGATGGTACGGGCTGCACGGCAAGCGCGCCGTTGTGGAAGTTCCCGGTGCCGCCATAGGCGGAATCGTCCGTATTGAATACCTCGCGGTAACACTTTTTCTCCGGCACGCCGAAGCGATAGCACGCGTGGCCGTTGGGCGAGAAATTGACGGCGACGACCAGCTCGCGCCCGCGCCTGTCGCGGCGCAAAAAGACGACCACGTTGTTCTGATTGTCGTCCGGCACCAGCCACTCAAAGCCCACCCAGTCAAAATCAACCGCCCACAGCGGAGACTGGTCCAGATAAAAACGGTTGATCGCGCGGAAGAACTCCCGCGTCCGGCGGTTGGCTTCGTTATCCAGCAGATACCAGTCCAGTTGCCCGGCGAAGTTCCACTCGTGCCACTGGCCCAGCTCCGCGCCCATAAAGGTCAGCTTCTTGCCGGGATGCCCCAGCAGATACGCCGTGAACGCGCGCACGCCGGCAAGCTGCATCCACTCGTCCCCCGGCATCTTGCCGCGCAGCGAGCCCTTCATGTGCACCACCTCGTCGTGCGAGATCGGCAGCACGAAGTTTTCCGAAAAGGCGTACATCAGCGAAAACGTGATGTCCTTGTGGTGAAACTGGCGGAACCACGGGTCCAGCTTCAAATAGTGGCACATATCGTTCATCCAGCCCATGTTCCACTTGAGATTGAAGCCCAGGCCGCCCACGTCCGCAGGCCGCGTAACCAGCGGCCAGGCCGTGGACTCCTCCGCCACCATCATCACGCTCGGATCAATGGAAAACGCCATCGCATTGAGCGCGCGCAAAAAGTCGATCGCCTCCAGATTCTCGCGTCCGCCGTACCGGTTGGGCGTCCAGGCGCCGTCCTCGCGGCCATAATCCAGATAGAGCATCGACGCCACCGCGTCAACGCGCAGGCCGTCCACGTGAAACTCGCGCAGCCAGAACGCCGCCGAGGAGAGCAGAAAGCTGCGCACCTCGCCGCGCCCGTAGTCGAAGACGCGGGTCCCCCAGCCGACGTGCTCGCGTTTGTTCCCGTCGGCATATTCGTAGCAGCTCGTCCCGTCAAAGTCGATCAGGCCGTGCGCGTCCTTGCAAAAATGCGAGGGCACCCAGTCCAGAATCACGGAAATTCCCCGCTCGTGCAGGTGGTCCACGAAGTACATAAAATCGTGCGGCGTGCCGTAGCGCGAGGTGGCGGCAAAATATCCGGTGCACTGGTAGCCCCAGGAATCATCCAGGGGGCATTCGGTTATGGGCATCAGCTCCACGCAGTTATAGCCCAACTCCGTTACGTAATCCGCCAGCTCGTCGGCAAGCGTGCGATAGTCGAGAAAATCGCCGTTGTCCCGCCGGCGCCAGGAGCCGAGATGGACCTCGTAGATGTTGAGCGGATGATCGTAAACCCCGTGCGTTCTCTTTTTGCGCTGCCACGCCCCGTCATGCCAGGGATACGCCGTCATATCGTAGAGCTTGCTCGCCGTATTCGGGCGGGTCTCGGCGTGGAACGCATAGGGGTCCGCCTTGAGCGCCGTCTCCCCGTTCGGCCCGGTAACGGCAAACTTGTAGGCGTCGTATTGCCGCAATCCGGGGATGAACGTCTCCCAGATCCCGTCGCCGTTCCGCGTCATCGGGTAGCCGTGTTCGTTCCAGGCACAAAAATCCCCCACCACGCACACCGCCGCGGCGTTGGGCGCCCAGACGCGGAACACGTAACCCTCCGTCCCGCTGCGCGTCTGCCGGTGTGCGCCGAAATAACGGTAGGCGTCCTGCATACGGCCCTCGTAAAACGCGGGTGCATCAAATATCATGTTTTCCGTCTGCCTTTCCACCATCCGCTCTCCTTATCCTATCAAAACGCAGCGCGCGGCGCGCGCATTTCGTGTCGAATCGTTACTTCGTTTCCCGGCGCATGACCGCCGCGCCGCCGCCGAGGCCAAAGTCCTTCTCCACACTGCCGAGATCCCGCGCAAGCATATTCTCCATCACGCGGATATCGCTGTCGACGTCCATTGCCTCGCTGCGGTAAAGCTCATCCAACTGGCGGTCAAACTGCTGCACGAGCGTGTCCATGATGGACTCGATACGCCCCTTCGCCTGGCGCAGGTTCTCCCCCTCGATGCCGGCCTCCTCAAACTGGGTGTAGGTCGACAGCAGCTTGAGCGTGGTGGGCAGGTAGTAGTTGAGGAAGGTAGATGCCTGCTTCTGCTTTTCCGGGTGCGCCTCCACCTCGCGGAAGATTTTACCCGCGACCTCCTCCATGTGATCCAGCTTCTGCGTAAACACCGGGTCGGGGATGCGGTCGTTCGCCTGGCGAATGGCGCGCAGCGCGCCGGCATAGCCCTCGCTGGCCTCCTTGGGCGTGAGGTTCTGCTGCTCCGTGCGCTTGTTCAGATAGCGCTGATAGGCGTCTGCGCTACGGAACAGGATGCCGCGGCCGGCATCCACATACGCGCCGATACCCAGCTTGCCCTTGTCGATCATGAACTCCAGATCGGATTCCACCGTTTTGGTGCTCTGCCCCACCACGGCGGCCAGCTCGTCGATGGTGATATAGTCGCGCTCGCCGATCACCGCGCGGTAGCGCGCGATACGGTTTTGGCGCTTTTTCATCTTTCGTCCGGCCAAAAAGGTCGCCACGCCGCCGGCTACAAAGCCCGTCAGCGGCAACACGTCCTCCAGCAGCATGCTGAGTCCTCCGTAGGCGAGCATCTCCCCAATCGTGCTCAGCAGACCGATGCCGAACACCCCGGTGATCGCCGCGCCGACAATGGTGAGGATCTTTGCGGTCTTGTCCGAAGCTGCCGGCGTGCGCGTAACGCTCTTGGCGGCCTTGACGATCTTCGCGTCGTTCGCCGCTTTCGCCGCGGGACGGTGAGACGGCGTATCGTTGAGCTTGCTGATCAGGAAAAAAAGGCCCAGCGGCCACAAGCCGGTGAGGAAAAAGAACGCAATCAGCGCCCAGCCGCCCCAGTCAGGCTGCGGGCTTTTCTGCGGTCTTGTCGGGCGGAAGGATCCGCTCTGCGGATCGTACCGATACTCCGTGCTCATTGTCTTTTTTCCTCCCCACGCATTTTCAGTTTGGTTTTGTTGCCCTGTTCGTCCACGATATAGGTGTTATCGAGCTGCGCCTTCAGATTGCCCACCACGGCGTCCACATACTCCCGCCGCAGCGCTGCGCGCTCGCTCTGTTCCTCTTCGGTCAGTCCCTCCGGCGTTCTCGCCTTGCGGGACAGCTCGTTGATCCGGTCGATTTTCTTTTGATCCATCGTTTCTTCCTCAAAACACTTGATTTCCTGTTGCTTACAGATAGCGCCGCAGCAGGATCGCCGTCCTGCCCTTGCGGCTCAGCCCGCCGACCTCGGCAAGCTCGAACTTTCCCACGCCGCGCGCCGAGATCACGTCCCCCTGGGCTACCGGCGCATCTGGCTTGGTCGTCTCGCGGTAGTTCTTCTGCACCCGTCCGGCTGCAATCAACTCCGCCGCCTTGGTACGACTGATCGAAAAGCCGCTGGCCGCCACCGCGTCCAGCCGCAGCGTCGCCACGGTGTCGCGGATCTCCTTCACCTTCTGCTGCGGGATCTCCAGCGTGTCAAGCGCCACACGCTCCACACGCAGACGCACGCGCCCGGCGCCCGTCCAGTTGGCAAGGAGATAGTCCGCAACGTCGGTGCTGACGATCACCTGCGCCCGCGCCGGCGTTACGAGGATATCCCCGATCTTGCTGCGCGTGATGCTAAGCCCCATCAGGCTCCCCAGCAGGTCCCGGTGCGTTACGCCGTCCTGTGGGCGCAGCGCACAGGACAGTGCGGCCATATAGTCTTCGTCGGCCGCCTCCTCCTGCCAGGGCGGCAGGAAGCAGAGCACCCGCCGCTCCGCCCGCTCGTACCCGCCGAGGAATACGTACCCGTCGCGGATTGCGGCGGCGCGCAGCAGCTCCTGCGCGCTGCGCTGCTCGCCGGGGCTTAAAAAGCCCGTATGCGCGGGCACGTTCCGCACGCGGCACTGCTCGCACTTGTCCAGCACGTGCGCCAGCAGCGTCCGCTCCGCCGCGTCGGCGGCGGAGCGATCCAACAGCATCTTTTTGTCCATCTTCGCGTTTTATCCCGTATCCGTTTTTTCTCAATACTTTCCGTATTTTTACCCGATAATAATGTACCACATTCCGCGGCGACTTGCAAGGACTCCCCTTCGATTTTTATAAAAAAAGGAACGCCCCGGCCGGGGCGTTCCAGAATACCGCTTTCTTACTTGATCCGCACGATACATTCGAGCACCTTGCCGTCGACCTTGGCATAGGCCGTGGTCGTACCGGCGTGCACGCCGCGCACCACACCGTTGGCGTCGATCGAGGCAACGTTGCTGTTGCCGATCGACCACGCAACCGCCGACGAGGTGCCGGAAACCTTGAGCTGCACCCGCTCGCCGACCTTGGCGGTAAAGTCCGTCTTGTTGAGCGTGGGGTTGCCGGTGCTGCTCTGCTGCGGTGCGGCGTTGCCGCCCTTGATGCGCACGATGCACGTCAGCTCCCGGTTGCCCACCGTGGCGACGACCGTAGTGGTGCCGCCCGCCACGCCGACCACCGCACCGCTGTCGCTGACCGTGGCGACGCTGCTGTCCTCCACGCGCCAGGTGGGCGTCGCCTGCGTGCCGGAGACGCTCAGCTGCACCGTCTGCCCAACCTCGGCGGTATAGTCCGTTTTATTGAGCACTGCGCCCGAAACGTCCACCGCCGGATCCGGCACGACGGGCGAGGTCTGCTCGCCGGGCTGGGGATCGTCCGTCGGATTGGGATCGCCCGTCGGATCCGTGCCGTCGGGCACGTTCGCATCGGTTTCATTCCCCGGATCGGTCTCCCCATCGGGATTCACCGGGTCCACCACGGTGGTGTCCGGCAGGTCGTTCCTGGCAAAATTCTCCTTGATTTTATCCCCGAACAGATACCACGCCAAAAGCGCCAGCACCAGAATCAGCACCGCAGCCAGCGCGCCGCGGGCAGAGTACGCCTTCTTTCGATTGGCGCTATTGGAAACGCGGCGACCGCCGCGGCTTTGAAACAGCTTCTTACCCGGTTCCTCGTCTTCCTCGCAGAACGGGCAGGTTCGGTAGCTGGGCGAATACATCTCGCCGCAGCGCGGGCATTTGACCAGATCCATGTTGCTCTCCACTCTCCTCTCCGGTGGGTTTTTGTATTTACATAATACTTGTTTTTCCCGCCGCCGTCAACCGTTCTTTCCGCAAAATTTTTCTTTTTGCTTTTACCTTGCTTTTCCGACGGGTTCCCTCTATAATAGACCCAAAGAATCTTACGGAGGCAGACGCGATGAGCACCATTTTCATCGGCATCGCCGGCGGCACCGGCTCCGGCAAGACCACGCTGACCGAGCATCTCAAGCAGCACTTCGGCGACGATATCAGCGTCGTCCACCACGACAGCTATTACAAGCGGCAGGATCGCCCCTTTGAGGAACGCTGCCAGCAGAATTACGACCACCCGGACGCCTTCGACACGGCGCTGCTGGTGGAGCATCTGCGCGCGCTCCGGGACGGCAAGGCCATCCGCTGCCCCGTCTACTCCTACGTCGAGCACCAGCGCACGGAGGAAACTGAGCTGATCAAACCCTCCAAGGTCGTGATCGTGGAGGGGATCTTGATTCTCCACGATCCCACGCTGCGCGATATGCTCGACATCAAGATTTTCGTGGAAACGGACGCGGATGTGCGTATCCTGCGCCGCGCCCTGCGCGACGTGCGCGACCGCGGGCGCACGCTGCAGAGCGTGATCACCCAGTACCTCACCACGGTCAAGCCCATGCACGAGCAATTCGTCGAGCCAAGCCGCAAATATGCGGATATCATCGTGCTGGAGGGCGGGCACAACTTAGTCGCGCTGGATATGATCATGCAGCGCATTGCAAGCCATATCGCAACCGCAGAATAACGGCTGGAAAAAACGCAAAAAACGGCGGCGCAGCGCGCCGCCGTTTTTTCTTTCAGGCTCCGAAGTCAAACGCGATGCCCACGAGCGCCGAAACGCCGATCCAGACGATGGGATGCCATTTTTTCGTCGTTTTCAGCACGCGCGTGCACACCAGCAGCGCCGCCGCCAGGGCGACCGCCTTCCACGCAAGCCCACCCCATACGCCACCGCGCAAAAACGCCACACGCATCACGGTCAGCCCCGCGGCGGTGATCATCGCGGTCGAGGCCGGACGCAGCCCGTAAAACGCACCGGCGACGTACCTGCTGTTACGAAACGCCTTCAAAAACGCTGCGACGCTCAGAATGACGATCACGCTCGGCGCAACCAGCCCCACCGTCGCCACCACGGCGCCGCCGACGCCGCCGGTAAGATAGCCGACGTAAGTCGCCATATTCACGCCGATCGGTCCCGGTGTGGACTCACCCACGGCGATCATATCCGCAAGCTGCGTATGGGTAAACCAGCCGGTGCGGTCGGAAATATCGTACAGAAACGGCAGCGTCGCCATGCCGCCGCCGACGGCAAACAGACCCGTTTTGAAAAATTCCCAAAAAAGGCGCAGATACAGCGTCATTTCGCCCCACCGCCTTTCCCGCGGAGCGCCTGGACCGCAATGCCGGCCGCACCCGCCAACAGCACGAATACCACCGGCGAGCCGCGCAGCGTCAGCATCCCCAGCAGCACCAGCGCATAGATTGCCAGCGTCGGCCGATCGACCACCGCCTTGCTCCACAGCTTGCACACCGCGTTGAAAATCAGCACGCACACGCACACGCGGATACCGGCGAAGGCGCGGCCGACCCAGGCGAGGTGCGAATAGGTGCGGATCACGCCGGCAAGCAGCGTGATGATCAGCAGCGAGGGGAATACCATCCCCGCCGTGGCGGCGATCGCCCCCGCAACGCCGCAGCGTTTGCTTCCGATAAACGTCGCCGTATTGACCGCGATCACGCCGGGGGTGCACTGGCCGATGGCAAAATAGTCCGCCAGCTCCTCCTCATCCGCCCAGCGGCGGCGCTCCACCACCTCGCGCTGGAGCATCGGCAGCATCGCATAGCCGCCGCCGAAGGTCATCACCCCGACCCGTGCAAAGGTCAAAAACAGCTCCACCAATTCCCTCAGCATATCTTCCTCCGTTTACTCCACGTAACCGTAAAGCCCGCGCACGGACACCTCGCCCGTGCGGATCGTCTCCACCGTGCCGTCGGCGCGGCGGACGATCAGCCCCAGCTCGTCGTCCACGCCGAGGGCGACGACCTTCTCCCGTGCATCCTGCCAGAGCAGCTGTACCTCTCGGCCGACGGTCAGGCAGTCGCTGCGATAGCGCGCCAGATACGGTGCAATCTCCCCGCGGCAAAGCGCGGCATAGAGCGCGTCCAGCTCCTCAATGATCGCTGCGGCCAGCGCCGAGCGCGAGACGCTCTTTCCCGTTTCCATCGTCAGCGAGGTTGCGATCCCGGCGACCTCGCCGTCAAAATCCGCAGGCTCTTGCGCCACGTTGACGCCGATTCCCATGACGACGTACTGCAGCGCGCCGCTCTCGCCCTCCACGCTCAGCTCCGTCAGAATGCCGCACAGCTTCCTGCCGCCCAGCACCAGATCGTTCGTCCATTTGATCCGCGGGCGCAGCGCGCATACGCGCTCCACCGCGTTGCACACCGCCACTGCGCCCAGCCCCGTCAAAGGCAGCAGCGCATTGGCGGAAAGCTCTGGCCGCATCAGTACCGACAAGTAGATCCCCTTGCCAGTCGGACTCTGAAAACTGCGCCCACGGCGGCCACGGCCGCCTGTCTGCTCATCGGCAAGCGCCACCGTTCCGTCCGCTGCGCCGCGGGCGGCCTCGCGCTTGAGAAAGCTGTTGGTCGAATCGACGCTTGCCAGGCAGTGCAGCATCGTGCCGACGGTGCGCACTGCTCCGAGCCGGGCGCGAACGGTCTGTTCGTCAAGCCGGTCGGGTGAACGCAGCAGGCGGTAACCCCGGCCGGTAACCGCCTCAATCTCATAGCCATCCCGCCGCAGTGCGGAAACCGCCTTCCAAATCGCCGCGCGGGAAATGCCGAGCTGCGCGCTGAGCGCCTCTCCGGACAGAAAGGCCCCGTCCTGCGCGCGCAGCAGCTTTACTATCGTCTCCTTGCTCATATTTTCCTCCGTCTATCGTCTATTACAGGCGTGTCATCCAACTGTCATTTTTTTGTAATTGACAAAAATCGACTGTAAGCTTACCATAGGCAAGCACACAAGTTTTTTATCACTATACTACACTTTTCCCCGGTTGTAAACCTTCGCCGCGGCATCGTGCGTTGACAGCGTTTTTTCCTTCCGCGTCGTGCGGCGGACGTTTTTTCAACCGCCGGGATTCGACGTTTTTTGACAGGAGCCGACCCGTGAGCTTTTCCGATCTGACCTTTATCTTTTATATTCTGCCTGCGGCGGTGGCGCTGCACGCGCTCGCGCCGATGCGGATGCGAAACGCGGTGCTGTTTGCCCTGAGTATGGCGATCTACGCCTACGGCGGCGGGCTTGCCTGTGCATCGCTGCTGCTGGCCGTGATCGTATCGCACTACGCCCTGGCGCGCAGCATGGCACGCGCGCGCCGCGGTGCGCGCAGGGCGCTCGTTTCCCTCGCTCTGTGCGCCGACTTCGCTTTGCTGCTCTATTTTAAATACCGGGGCGTTCTCTTCCCCGCGCCGACAAGCGTCTTTGCCGCGGCGCTGCCGCTGGGCATCAGCTTTTACCTGTTTCAAAGCACCGCCTATCTCATCGACGTATTCCGCGGCGCGCCTGCCGCGCAGCGCTTTTTCGATTACGCCGCTTTCATCTCCGCCTTTCCCCAGCTGACGATGGGGCCTATCCTGCGCTATTCGTCGTGGCAGAGCGCGCTGCGCACGCGCGTCGTCCGCCGCGCCGACTTAGAGCAGGGCTTCGAGCGATTCGTCATCGGTCTTGGCTACAAGGTTCTGCTCGCAGACCCGCTCTCCTCCCTCTGGGCGGCGCTGGTGCGCATCGGCTTTTCCTATATCTCCACGCCGCTTGCCTGGCTGGGCGCGGCGGGGTACAGCCTGCAGCTCTACTTTGACTTTGCCGGCTATTCGCTCATGGCCATGGGGCTGGGTCAGATGCTCGCCCTGCCGATCCCGCGCAACTTTGAAACGCCTTATGCGTCCCGCTCCGTCAGCGAGTTTTACCGCCGCTGGCATATCACGCTGGGTGCCTGGTTCCGGGACTACGTTTACATTCCTCTCGGCGGCAGCCGAAACGGCACGGGACGAACCGTGCTGGCGCTGAGCGTGGTCTGGCTGCTGACCGGCGTCTGGCACGGCTCCAGCCTCAACTTCCTGCTTTGGAGCGCGACGCTCTTGGCGCTGATCCTGTTGGAGAAGTTCTTCCTCCATCCGCATCTGTCGCGCCATCGCGTGCTCTCCCACGCCTATTTGCTGTTCGTGATCGTCCAGACCTGGGTGATCTTCCGCATCACCGATCTCGGGCAGCTTGGCGCCTATTTTGCCCGCCTGTACCCCTTTTTCGGACGCGGCAGCGCATCCAACAGCGCTGACTTTGCGCGCTATTTCAGCGAATACTGGTGGCTCCTGGCGCTGGGCGTTCTGTTTGCCTCCCCCTATCCCCGCCGCTTTTTTGAACAGCGCCGCGCCAAGCCGTTGGTGTGGCTGTTGCTGTTCGCGGTGTTTTGGGCAAGCGTTTACCTGCTTGCCGCCGGGTCGGGCAGTCCCTTCCTCTATCACAATTTCTGATCACCGGAGGTCTTATGAAGCGTTTCGTCTCCCCGCTCGTCTGGCTGTGCCTCATCTCCGCCGTGGCGCTCAACGCGCTCGCGCTGGCAGACCCGACGGGAATCTATGCGGATTACCGCGGCAAGCTGCCGCAGGGCCGGCCGCCCATTGCCGCGGTGTTCACCGCCGCGGAAGACGGTCTCTATCCCTGGAGCGAGCCGCCCGCGCCGCCCGCTGAGAAAGCTCCCGCGCCGGAGCCGCCCGTACCGCCGGAAATCGCGCCGCAGGAGGAGGCCGTTCCCGCAGCCGAGCCGCCCGCGCCGTCGGTCGCGCCGCCCGCTTTTATCACCGTGGACCCCTCCTATTTTGACGACGCTCTGTTTCTGGGCAACTCGTTTATCGAGGGTTTTTCCCTCTTTGCGCAGGTGCCTGACGCCACGTATTACTTCCAGCGCGGTCTGACCGTATGGACGGTGCTGGACAAGAGCTTTCTCACAGGCCCGCAGGGCAGGCAGACGCTTTCACAGGCGCTCGCGCAGCAGCATTTCGGCAAAATCTACGTCCAGCTCGGCATCAACGAGCTCGGGGACGAGACGCCGGAGGCGTTTGCCGCGCAGTACGCCGCGGTGGTGGACGCGCTGCGCGCGATGCAGCCGGACGCCGTGATCTATATTCTGGCGATTTTTCACACCACGCAGGAAAAGAGCGAAACCTCTCGTTTTAAAAACGAGACGATCAACGAGTGCAACGCCGCCATTGCTCAGCTTGCCGATGGCACGCGCGTGTTTTTTGTCGATGCCAACCCTCTCTTTGACGACGACACCGGCGCGCTGCCGGCAGAGTTGAGCGGCGACGGCGTGCACTTGCAGGCGCCGTACTACGTATCCTGGCGCGATTACCTCTGCCGATTCGGCCTTGCGGCGCAGGCATGACCGCCTGCGGTCGTCCCGCGCGAAAAAATGGGTGGCGGAACAAACGTTCCGCCACCCATTTTTCTGCTTTTTCAAAAGATTTCTTTCACATACACGCGCGAGGGATTGCCCTCTCTGTCGTTCATCTGCGCCAGATAGCGACAGCCGTATTTTTCATACAGGCCGATGTGGTTGGTGGAGATGTAGACCGCACGCTTCCCCTCCGCTTTTGCCAGACGCTCGACCGCCTCAAACAGCCGGCCCACGCAGCGCTGTCCCCGGTACGCCGGGAAGGTATAGACAAACCCCATCCACGGCGTCAGCTCCGTCGGCTGGATATCGTCCTTTTCCGCATAGGTGCAATAGGAGATCAGTTCCTCCCCGTCCGTCAGCAGCAGCACCTTTGACCGCTCGCCCACGGCGTCAAGAAAGGTCCCGTCGTGCAGCAGCCGGTATAAAAACGAACCTGCGCCCCAGTCGCTTTTCCGGATCTCGGAGAGCCAATGCACCCGTCGGCCGCTTTCATAATAGCTGATAACGTCCAATCGCAGGCACCTCTTTCCGTCCTCAGTTTTTCGGCGCGCAGAGCCCGCCGGATGCGCTGGCATTCACGCCCCGACGATCCGGATCTGGCAGGAGCGCATCGTCTCCAGCGCGGCGCGGTGTCGCTCCGGCGTAACGCCGGCACAGCAGGAAGCGTCCACGGTGATGGGCACCTCCGGCATGGCAGCCCTGAGCAGCAGCGCGTTGGATACGACGCAGATGTCGGTACACAGGCCGACAAGCTCGATCTCCAACCCCTCCTGCGCGCGTTCGACCATCAGCAGCCCTGCCAGGCGGTTGGATCCGAAGGTGGGCTTGTCGATGACCGTCGCATCTTCGGCGGCTGCAGCGATTGCATCGTGCAGCTGCCAGCCGCGCGTCCCCTGGATGCAGTGCGTTACGGGCAGGTTGCGCCCCTCCAGCGTTTCCAGGTAATTTTCATAGTGCGTGTCGCGCGTGAGATAGACGTTCCGGGGCTCGTACTGCCCCATCTTCTCCACGACCTTCGGCACGATGGATCGCGCCTCAAGCGTGCCGAGCGCCCCGTCGATAAAATCGTTTTGCATATCGACGACAACCAAAATCTTCCGCATGGCGTTCCCTTTCCGTTATACTCTCTTCCACTTTGCGCCGTTGGGGATATCGGTCAACTCCACGCCCTGCGCCTTGAGCTCGTCGCGGATGCGGTCCGCCTCGGCAAAGTTCTTCGCCTTCTTCGCGTCGGCGCGGGCGCGGATCAGCGCCTCAACCGCGGCGTCGGGCGTACCGTCCTCGGCAATGACCGTAAACGCCGCGCTCTGCGTGGCGGCAGCCTTTGCGTTCTTTTCCCGCAGCGCGTCCGCCTTTTGCACGAGATCAAGGCCCAGCACCGCGTCGATATCCGCGAGCGCGGCGCGCTTGGTCGCAGCGTTGGCGTCCGCCTTCAGGATATCGTAGAGCATCGTTACGCCGTTGGGCGTGTTGAGATCGTTGTCCATCTGCTGGATGAACTTTGCGCGGTACTCTGCGCGCATATTCTCGTCCACCGCGCCGCCGTCGGGGGTGAGATTGGCAATCCTGGCAATGAGTTTCTCAAACGCCTTTTGCGCATTGTCCAGATTCTCCCAAGTAAAGACGAGGTTTTTGCGATAGTGGCTCTGCAGGCAGAAGAAGCGGTACGCCAGCGGGTCGTAGCCCTTTTCCTCCAGCAGGGCGAGATTGAGCATCTTCTCCCCGGAGGCAATCATCTTGCTTTTGCTGAGCTTGCCGTGCTCGCCGACGAGGTGCGCCACGTGTACCCAGTAATTCGTCCACTTGTGGCCGAGGTAACTCTCGCTCTGCGCGATCTCGTTGGTGTGGTGCGGAAAGGCGTTGTCAATACCGCCGCAATGGATGTCAAGATCCTCACCGAGGTGCTTCATCGAAATGCCGGAGCACTCGATGTGCCAGCCCGGATAGCCCACGCCCCAGGGGGAATCCCACTTGAGCGCCTGGTCCTCGAACTTGGACTTGGTAAACCAGAGCACGAAGTCGTTCTTGTTGCGCTTGTTCGTGTCCTCCTCGACGCCCTCGCGCACGCCGACGGCAAGGTCTTCCTCGTTGTGGTCGTTGAAGACGTAGTAGCGCGCGAGCTTGCTGGTGTCGAAGTACACGTTGCCGCCGGCGAAATAGGCATAGCCGGTGTCCATCAGCTTGGTGATGATCTTGATATACTCGTCAATGCAGTTGGTAGCAGGTTCCACCACGTCGGGCCGCTTGATGTTGAGCTTGCGGCAATCGTCGAAAAACGCATCGGTGTAGAACTGCGCGATCTCCATAACGCTCTTGTGCTCGCGCTGCGCGCCCTTGAGCATCTTGTCATCTCCGGTGTCGGCGTCGCTGGAAAGGTGCCCCACGTCCGTGATATTCATCACGCGCTTGACATTGTAGCCGACAAAGCGCAGATACTTTTCCAGCACGTCCTCCATGACGTAGCTGCGCAGGTTGCCGATGTGGGCAAAGTGGTAGACCGTGGGGCCGCAGGTGTACATCTTGACGAGGTCGGGATGGTTGGGGATGAACTCCTCTTTTCTATGGCTGGCAGAATTATACAAATACATAATGATTCTCCTTTTGGGATGAATGATCCGTCAATCGACGTTCCGGAACACGTCGCGGTTCTTATAAAAGTATTCGGCGCCGGAATAAACGGTGGTCGCAACGATCATGACCGTACTCAGCAGGGCGACGTAGTCCGGCGCGGAGCCCGGCGCGCCCACGGCCAGCATCAGGCACAGGCACACCATCGTCGCGGCGGTCTTGACCTTGCCGGACCAGCCTGCGGCAATCACTCGCCCCTGCTCCACCGCGACGAGGCGCATGCCGGAGACGGCAAACTCGCGCAGCAGCACGACCGCCAGCGCCCAGCCGGGCATACGCCCGATCTCGACAAAATAGCACATGGCAGCCATGACCAGCACCTTGTCGGCCAGGGGATCCATGAACTTGCCGAAGTTTGTAATCTGGTTATAGTGCCGGGCGATGTATCCGTCGAGCAGATCCGTCAGGCTTGCGATGATAAAGATTGCCAGCGCCACACAGCGCGAGCCGGGAAAGCCCGCGTACAGCACGCCCAGAAACACCGGGATCAGCGCCATACGCAGCAGGGTCAGCTTATTGGCGGTCGTCATCATTTATTCCTCCTGTATTTCTTCGCCGGTCAGCTCGCCGTCCATCGTGCCGGTGATGCGCACGCGCACGAATTCGCCCGCGTTCAGATCGCGCTCCGACGAGAAATAGATCTTCCCGTCGATATCCACCGATTCGGCATAGCTGCGCCCCACGTAGCCCATGGAGGCGGGGTCAAAGCCCTCACACAGCACCTCCACACTCTCGCCCAGCAGGCTTTCGTTGTAATCGTCCATGATGCGGCTTTGCACGTCGACGAGCAGTTCCGCGCGGCGGCGCGCCTCCTCGGCGGAGACGCGGTTTTCCATCTTTGCCGCCGGCGTCCCCTCCTCCGGAGAGAACGGGAATACGCCCGCGCGCTCGATCTTCACCGTGCGCAAAAAGTCGCACAGCTCGTCAAACGCCGCCTCCGTTTCATAGGGAAGCCCGGTGATGATGCTCGTGCGCAGCACGAGGCCGGGAATCCTTGCGCGCAGCTTTGCAAACAGCTCCAGCAGATATTGCTTGTCGCCGCGGCGGTTCATCGCGCACAGGATCGTATCGTTGCAGTGCTGGATCGGCACGTCCAGATACTTGAGCACCTTGGGCTCATGGGCGATCGTGTCGATCAGCTCGTCGTCAAACTCGTCGGGATAGAGGTAGTGCAGGCGTACCCAGTGAAAATCCATCCGGCACAGGTCGCGCAGCAGCTCGGAAAGCCGGCGCTGCCCGTAATTGTCGATACCAAAGCGCGTGATATCCTGCGCAATGACGATGATCTCCTTCACGCCGGAATCGCTCAGCTTGCGCGCCTCCGCAATCACGTCCTCGTACCGGCGGCTGCGGTACTTTCCGCGCAGCGACGGGATCACGCAGTAGGCGCAGTGATTGTCGCAGCCCTCGGCAATGCGCAGATACGCCGTGTACGGTGGCGTGGTGATCACGCGGTCCAGCTCCTCCACGGGCGCGTGGATGCTGCCGAAATGCATCGGCGTTTCATCGAGCAGCACCTCGCGCACGGCTGACACGATCTCACCGTAGCTGCCGGTGCCAAGCAGACCGTCCACCTCCGGCAGGGACTGGCGGATCTCCTCGCGATAGCGCTGGGACAGGCAGCCCGTAACCAGGATCTTTTTGATCTTCCCCAGCCTTTTGAGCTCTGCCATGGCGAGGATATTGTCGATGGCCTCCTCCTTGGCGGAATCAATAAAGCCGCAGGTGTTGATCACGACCACGTCCGCCCCGTCCGGCGCAGGCAGCAGCTCCATCCCCGCGTCGCGGCACAGAGCCATCATCTGCTCCGTGTTGACCAGATTTTTCGCGCAGCCCAGCGAGAGAAAGGAAACCTTACTCATGCTTTTCCCCCTGCGCCTTGTCCGCCTTTTCCTTTTTGACGATATTGATATAGTTGCGCAGGCTCCGCCCGAAGATATAGAAAATACCGAACAGGCACACCATGCTGTACACCACGCTGCGGCGGGACCCGACGCGCGCCGACGTGATCATCGCGGCGACCGCCCAAACCGCCAGCAGCGCCTCAATCGCCAACAGCGTCAAAAAGCCCTTTTTGTCGTTGGAAAACTTAATCAAATCTCTCGCCATTGTGTTACTCCTCTCCCATTGTGTCGCCCAGCGCGTCCAGCGCGCTCTTTACAGCGTCCCACGGAAAGCCGCGGCGAAGGAGCGCATCCGCGATGCGTTTACGCTGCTTTTCGTCCACGGGCCGTCCTTTTGTTTTTGCTGCAAGAAAGCGCCGGATGCCCTCCTCCGGGGCAGGGGCAAGCGCAAGCGCCTCCTCCCAATACTCCCGCGGCACGCCGCGGCGGAACAACTCGTCCCGCAGCCGCCCGGCGCCATAGCCGGAGGCGCTGTAATGCCGCACGAGCATAGCGGCGTAAGCCGCGTCGTCCAGCGCGCCGATGCTCTCCAGCCAGTCGGCGGCGGAAACGGCGTCCTCCTCCGCCGCGCCCTTATCCTGCAATCGCCGGATCAGCTCCCCGCGGGAGAGCGGACGCGCCGAAATCATGTTGGCTGCACGCGCGCGCGTCTCGGATCTGGCGCTGCATTTTTGTAATTCTATCACAGCTTGTGCATCCATGTCCAGCCCCGCATACAGGCCGAAATGCAGGAGCTCGTCCTCCGTGATCCGGAGGAGGCCGCCCCCCTCCCAATACACCAGGATCCGCTCCTGCTGATGCTTGGACCGCTCGATCCGCTCAATCCTCATCGGTGAAATCGTCCGCCGAGACGTCCACCGCACGACCGGCGGCCTTTGCAGCAACGCGTGCCTGGCCGGTTCTGAGCCTGTCGAAATTGCGGCGGATATCTGCCTCCAGCTTATCGGCCACGTCGGGGTTGTCGCGCAGGTACTGGCGCGCGGCGTCGCGCCCCTGGCCGATGCGCACATCGCCCATGGAGTACCAGCTGCCGCTCTTTTGCACCAGATCCAGCTTGACGCCCAGATCCACCAGCTCGCCGAGCAGCGAGATACCCTCGCCGTAGAGGATGTCAAACTCCGCCTCGCGGAACGGGGGCGCCATCTTGTTTTTCACGACCTTGGCGCGAGTGCGGTTGCCGATCATCTCGCTGCCGTTTTTCAGCGTCTCAATGCGGCGCACGTCAATGCGCACGGAGGCGTAGAACTTCAGTGCTCGCCCGCCGGTCGTAACCTCCGGATTGCCGTACATCACGCCGACCTTCTCGCGCAGCTGGTTGATGAAAATCACGATGGTGTTGGTTTTGTTGATCGCGCCGGTGAGCTTGCGCAGCGCCTGACTCATCAGCCTGGCGTGCAAGCCGACGAAGCTGTCGCCCATCTCGCCCTCGATCTCCGCGCGCGGCACCAGCGCGGCCACGGAGTCCACAACGACCACGTCGATCGCACCGGAGCGCACCAGCGCCTCGGTGATCTCCAGCGCCTGCTCGCCGGTGTCTGGCTGGGAGATGAGCATATCCTCGATCTTCACGCCCAGCGCGCGGGCATAGGTAACGTCCAGCGCGTGCTCGGCGTCGACGAAGGCAACCTCTCCGCCCGCCTTCTGCGCCTGCGCCAGTACGTGCAGGGCAAGCGTGGTCTTGCCGGACGATTCCGGGCCGTAAATCTCCACGATGCGCCCGCGGGGAAGCCCCCCGACGCCCAGCGCCAGATCCAGCGCCAGAGAACCCGTGGAAATTGCCTCCACGTTCACCGCCGTGTTACCGTCGCCGTAACGCATGATCGAACCCTTGCCGTAGGTGCGCTCGATCTGCTGCATGGCGGTTTCGATGGCGCGCTTTTTGTCCGTGGACGGCGCCGCCGTGAGCGCCTTGCCTGTATTCTTTTCTGCCATAGTTGCCTCCTCCGTATTCCTGCAATCCATTTCTATATTCTTTTAAATCGCATCACATAGCGTACCGAAAACCACGCGGGGAATCCCGTTATAATCCTTGACGATCTGAATATCGCCAAAGCCGTTTGCGCGCATGATGCGCAGCACGGCGTCCGCCTGACCGATTCCCACTTCAAATGCCAGCATGCCGCCGCTGTGCAGCGCCTCGCGCCACCGGTCGCTGATCGCGCGGTAAAAGTCCAGTCCGTCCGCCCCGCCGTCGAGCGCCAGGTGCGGCTCGTGCTCGCGCACGGAGGGGTCGAGCACGGCAATGTCGCCGTGCGGAATGTAGGGCGGGTTGCTGACGATGATATGAAACGCACCGATCTGGCGCGGCGGCTTTTCCAGCGCGTCCACTTTCAGGCTGGCCACGCGGCCGCCGAGTCCGTTGCGCCGGATATTCTGGCGGCAGATCTTCAGCGCCTCGCCGTCCACCTCGCCAAGCAGGACGTGCGCGTGCGGAACCTGCGCGGCAACCGCCAGGCCGATGCAGCCGCTGCCCGCGCACAGATCCAGCACGCGGCACTCCGGAATCGTTTTGGCACAGTCGATCACCTGCCCCGCCAGCACCTCGGTATCCGGCCGGGGAATCAGCACCGCAGGCGAAACGTCCAGCGGCAGCCCGTAAAACTCCCATTCACCGATCAGATACGCCACCGGCTCGCCGGACAGATGCCGCGCCGCCAGCTCCTCCGCAGCGCGCTCGGTTTCGGGTGAGACGTAAAGCTGTCCGTCGCGCGTAAGCTCCTCGCGCGTCTTGCCCGCCGCGGCGCAGACCAACTCACGCGCCGCCTGGCCGGCGTCCTCCGTCCCGGCGCGGCGAAGGCGCGTGCGCAGATCGAGATAGAGGTTATTGTACGTCGTCGCCATGGCTCCCCCTCTCTCCGCTCACCACGCGGCCTTGTCCTTGTCCTGCGGGATCACCAGCTCCATCGCGCGGATCGCCACCTCCAGCATACTGTCGTCCGGCTCGTTGGTGGTGAAGTTCTGCAGCCACAGGCCCGGCCGGGAGAGAAAGCGCGTAACGGGCGTATCGTGTCCGCCGACGTAGCGGTTGAATTCATAGGTTACACCGATGATCGGCACGAGCAGCAGCAAATGCATCGCAAAGCGCACCCACAGGCTGCGCCAGTTGACGAAGCTGAACGCCACGCTCGACACCAGGATCGACACCACCACGACCACGAACAGGAAGCTCGTGCCGCAGCGCGGATGATGGCGCGGCTGAATGCGGCAGTTCTCCACGGTCAGCGGAAGCCCCGCCTCGTAGCAAAAGATCGTCTTATGCTCGGCGCCGTGATACTGAAAGACGCGCTGGATATCCCGCTGCTTTGAAACCAGCACCATATAGCCGAAGAAGATCAGCAGCTTGATTGCCGACTCCACCAGATTGTGCAGCGCGGCGCTTTTGATGAAGGGGTCGATAAAGCCGGCCAGAAACGTCGGCAGCAGGAAAAACAGCAGAATCGTCAGCCCCAGGGAAAGAATCACCGCCAGCGCTGCCACCAGCTTTTCCATCTTCTCGTTGCCAAAGGTCTTCTCCAGCCACAGGTCAAACTTGCCCGGCTGGGCGCGGTCATCCTCCGGAAGATAGTCCGCCGAGAACAGCAGCGCCTTGACGCCCTTGACCAGCGAGTCCACGAACGTTACCGCACCGCGGAGCACCGGCAGCCCCAGAACGGGATACCTGTCCCGCACGAGCCTGAGCTCCTCCACCTTTTCCACCAGCCCCTCCGGCGAGCGGACGACGATGGCCTGCCGCTGCGGGCCACGCATCAGAATCCCCTCGATCAGCGCCTGTCCGCCGATGCTGGTACGAAACGCCTGTTCCTTTCGTTTGCTTTGCGCCATGCCTGTTTTCTCCTTGTAATTTATTCTAACACAGCATTTTGTAAAATGCAACACTCGTTCTATTTTTATCACTGACTTTCCATGGGAATGGCAATCGTTACCACCGCACCGCCGCCGTCGGCATTGGCGATGGTGAACTCGCCGTTATGCAGGTTTACGATCTCGTCGCACACGGCAAGGCCGATACCGCTGCCGCGCGCCTTGGACGAGCCCTTGTAAAACTTCTGCTTGACGAACGGCAGCTCCTCCGGTGGGATACCGGGGCCGTAGTCGCGCACACGGATCACGACGCGGTTTTCCTCCCGCGCGACGGATACATCGATGCGCTTGCCCGCGCCGCCGTGCTTGGCGGCGTTGTCGAGCACGTTGGAAAAGACCTGCTTCAATCGTTCGCTGTCCGCAGCGATTGGCGGGATCTCCTCATCGGTGCATTCGTAGTTGACCTCGATCCCCTCCTGGCGGAACAGCTCGCGGTAGGTGAAGATGGCGTCTTCCAGCTCCGGCACCAGATCCACGGTGTCCACGCGCAGTGTGAATCGTCCGTCCTGCATTTTCGTAAACTCCAGCAGTTCCTCGACCATGCCGGTAAGTCGGCGGGATTCCTTTTCAATGATGGCAAGGCCTCGCTTCGTCTGCTCCGGATTGCTGATCGGATCGACGCCCAGCGTCTCCGCCCAGCCGTTGATCGCGGTCAGCGGGGTGCGCAGCTCGTGCGAAACGGAGGAGATAAAATCCTGCTGCAACTGCTCCGACTGGGAAATTTTGAGCGACATATCGTTGATATTATCTACCAGATCGCCCAGCTCGTCCTGGTAGCGGTTGTCGATGCGGATACCGTAGCTTCCGCCGGAAATACGGCGCGCCGCCTCGCTGACAACGGCAATCGGCTCGATGACGTTGTTGATAAAAAGCGCGTTGGAAAGGGCCGTGAGCGTAATGCTTACCACCGCGATCGCCACGGCCAGCAGGAAGTTGATCAGCACCTGATGCTTCACCGCGCGCAGCGACGTTACATACCGCAGCACGCCAACCGTGCGGGAGTTGATCAGCAGCGGCTGCGACACCGAGAGGATCTGCTCCCCCGTCTGGGGATCGGCACCCTGGAAATACTGCATCGTGCCGCTTTCCACCGCAAGCGCAATATCGCTCGTGCCGGGACGCGAGCCGGCGGTCAGCCCGTAAGAGGAGACCTGCACGCGGCCGTTGACGTTGATAAATTGCAGCTCCAGCGTGTCCTTTTCCTCAAACGTCTCCGCCGAGTAGGAGGCAAGCCGGTAATACTCGCCGTAACTCTTGATGCCGTAATTGGTGAAGGAATCCGCCTCGGTGCGGGCGCGCGTTTCCAATCCCGCGCGCATATCGTTGTAGTAATACTGGGCGGAGCCGAAGGTATACAGCGCGACCGCCAGCAGCACCAGCAGTAAAATCGGCACCACGGCGTTGACCAGCCAGCGCTGGCGCAATCCGCGGATGCGCAGGCCGCGCACGATGCTCTGTACAAATCTGCCCATACGCTTCCGCTCCTTTCCTTTCCTTTCATTTGCTCCGGCTTGCGCCGGACGGCGCTCAGTCAACGTTCCATTTATAACCAAAGCCCCAGACCGTGAGAATATGTCGCGGCTCCTGCGCATCGTCCTCGATCTTGTTGCGCAGGCGGTGTACGTTGACGTCCACGATCTTCGGCTCGCCAAAATAACCGCGGCCCCAGACCGTATCCAGAATATCCTCGCGCGAGAGAGCCTTGTCGCGGTTTTCCATGAACAGCTTCATAATGGAAAACTCCAGCTGGGTCAGCTTCACACGCACGCCGTTTTTCTCCAGCGTGCGGTTGGTCAGGTCCAGGCGGAACGGCGGTTGGAGGATCTCCCCGCTGCGCTGCGCGGGCGCTTCGTCCGTCGTGCGGCGCAGCAGCGCATCCACGCGGGCGGTCAGCTCCGCCGTGGAAAACGGCTTGGTTACGTAGTCGTCCGCGCCGGTCATCAGCCCCGTTACCTTATCCATCTCCTGCGAGCGGGCGGAGAGCATGATGATGCCGATCTTTGCATTGCTCATGCGAATGCGCCGACACACCTCAAACCCGTCGATCCCCGGCAGCATCACGTCCAGCAGCGCCACGCGCGTGTCGGGATGCTGCTGCAGCTTTTCCAGCGCTTCCTCGCCCGACTCCGCCTCAACGACCTCGTAACCGGCGCGCTCCAAGTTGATCACGATGAAGCTGCGGATGCTGGCCTCATCCTCCAATACCAAAACCTTTCTCATTCCACACTCTCCTCTCTCAGTTCTCGCCGGTGATCCACTCGGGCGTAATCAGCCGGAAGCTCTCGTGCAGGGCGCTTTCCGTCAGGAACCGGTCCGCATTGTCCAGCAGCGCCGCCATATACACCACGTCGATCTGCCGCGAGAGCAGAATCTTCCCCTTCTGGAGCGCCGAATCGTTCCGCCGCTCTCCCGTGTAGGTATAGATCGTCAAAAACGGTCTGGCATCGGCAATGCCGTTGCGCCACTCGTAGAAGGAGACCTCGCTCCCCTCCGCGTTGCCGCTGCGCACCAGGGTAATCCTGTTCACCCAGCTGTTGGGCAGGGCCAGGCTCCACCCGTCCTGCGGATTTTCATAGCTCCGGCGGACAATGCTGGCGCGCCCGAGCGCATCGTATTGCTCCCAGCAAACGTAGTAGTGCGCCGTTCCCTTCTCGTCCATCTGCGGGAAGGCGGCGAGTATCGGCACCTCCGTTACGCCGTCGTCATTGACATCGCTCGGATAGAGATCCAGGAAGTATTCTCCCGTTCCGCCGCGCGCCACGCTCTGCAGGGTGCCGTCGTGCGCCGTAAAAATATCCGTAATGACGCGGTTATCCTCCGACACGCCGGTAACGAACAGCGCGTTTTCCCCGCCCGAAAGCGTACCCGCGCTCATACGGCGCAACTCGGTCGCGGCCATGGACAGCCGCAGCGAGGAATAGAGCTGCATCTGCTCGCCGTTCCAGGCATAGTAATCCGCCAGCGCGAGGTTCTCATCGTCGCTGCGGATCACGATCAGCTCCTGCTTGCCGTCGCCGTCCACGTCGCGGGCAGCGTAACGGTAATACCCGGTCGAGAGCAAAACCTGCGGTTCGTCGGCCGTAATGGAATACGCCGTGAGATACTGCATATCCAGATTCCCGCGCAGACCCACGATAATCTCCCTGCGGCCGTCGCCGTCCAGGTCGGTGTAATTGATGCTGTAAATCGAGCTGGCGGTGCCTTCCAGCAGGCACATCTGCTCGTAACTGTCGCCCATCGCGCGAAAAACGTAGATCTTCACTGGTTTTTCGTCGTTCGCCTTTCGGAAGCAGGCCACGGCCTCCTCCTGCCCGTCGCCGTCCAGATCCACCATCTGCACGCTTTGCAGATTGCTGCCGGAGGTTGGCGCGGCGTACTCTGCGCCGCCGGAGAGCAGCGCGTCGATCCGCGTTTCCAGCGACTCGTACTCCGTCGGGAGCTTGGGCAGGCGGTAGAGCGTCTCCTCCGACGGATAGAATTTGCATCCGCTCACGCTCAGCGCCAGCGCGAAGCAAAGCGTCAAAAGTACGGCTTTTTTGCTATTACGGCGCATCCTTCCGCCCTCCTCTCCCCGCCTGTCCGGCGGATTGTCATAGTCATACGGATATAGTGTAACACAAAGCTATCAAAATGGGTAGCCCCCTTTTTTCTTTTTCCGCGTCTTTCTTTCCGTGTCGCGCAAAATTTTTCTTGCAAATTACCGCCGTATCCCGTATAATAATTTTCGCTTCCGCCGGTGTGATGGAATTGGCAGACGTGACGGACTCAAAATCCGTTGGGCTAATCACCCGTGCGGGTTCGACCCCCGCCACCGGCACCAGAAAAAAGGAGGGAATCCAAAGGGATTCCCTCCTTTTTTGACTCCTTTCACCCTCCTGCGGCAGCCGTCCGACCGGGGATGATCCCGCCGGGACGGAGCCGGCGCGTCTTCGCGCCGGGGCGAAGCGGGTCGGCTTTGCCCCATCCCGCTCTCTTTTTCTGCAAGAATCTCCCGCTTCTCCCTTGCCAAGCCACGGTATTTCCTTTATACTCTAACTGGAAAACGATGCGATGCGGAGGAGAGTATGGAAGATAACGCTACGATCGGCACGCTGTATATCGTCGCCACGCCCATCGGCAACTCCCGCGATATGAGCGCGCGCGGCATGGAAATACTGACCAATGTGGATATCATCGCGGCGGAGGACACCCGCCGCAGCGTGGTGCTGCTCAACAAGCTGGGCATTCGCAACAACCTGTCCGCCAACCACAAGTTCAACGAATACGGCAAGGCCAAGTGGTTCATCGAGCAGCTCCTTGCCGGCAAGAGCATCGCCGTGATCACCGACGCAGGCACGCCCTGCATCTCCGATCCCGGCAATGAGCTGATCAAGGCCGCCATCGAAAGCGGCGTGCGCGTGGTGGGCATTCCCGGCGCCTGCGCCGCGGTAACGGCGCTGTCCATCTCCGGCTTCGACCTCTCGACGTTCTTTTTCTACGGCTTCTTCCCGCGCGAGCGCGCTGACCGCCGCCGGGTACTGTCGATGATGCGCCGCGGCGACACGAGGACCTACGCTTTTTACGAGTCGCCCAAGCGGATCATGAGCGCGGTCGAATTCTTCATCGAGGAGAACGCCGGCGTGCGCCTGTGCCTGTGCAACGACATGACCAAGCTGCACGAAACGACCTTCCGCGGCACGCCCGCCGAGGTCAAGGCACAGCTTTTGGAGAAGGGAAACTACGAAAAGGGCGAATACGCGCTGATTGCGGAGGTCGCGGACGAGTACCGGCTGCAGGAGGTGGAGCACATCTCCTCGCCCGAGGCGCTGCTGGTGGACTGTATGGTGCAAAACGGCTGCACGGCAAAGGACGCGATCAAGCTCCTTTTAAAGGACGAGAACAACACCTACAGCAAAAACGAGCTCTACGCCGCGCATCTATCGCTCAAAGAGCGTTTTTCCTGAGGAGGCCGCCGATGAGTATGGTTGCAGACGACCTCGTCGCGTATCTGGACGGGTTGAATAAGCTGGTGCTCTCCGCCCCGGTGGACGGGCGGGCGGACACGAAGGTAACGGTGCGCCCCATTGCGCTGCGCGGCAAGGCGTTTTTCCAGTTGGAATACCAGTGCGGCGCGCAGGTGCGCCACCGCAACGTGGCCAAAGGGCAGCTGCCGGAGCTGTTTGAACGGGAGCTCGACGGCGTTTACCGCCAGGTCGTCCTGTGTACAAATAACGAGACGCGGCAATACATCCGAAAAGCCAACGGCAGTTACCGCTGCACGGCAAAGGACGAATCCCGCCGCGCCGCGCCCAGTCTGACGCACAACCGCGCCAAGGAGTACATCCTGCGCGAAGGCGAAAATATCCCCGCGCTGGTCGATCTGGGCGTCTTTACGCAGGACTTTCGCATCGTGCGCAGCAAGTACGACAAGTATAAGCAGATCAACCGCTTCATCGAGTTGGTCGACGACGCCTTCGCCCGGCTGGAGCGTGAGGACGTTACGATTCTGGACTTTGGCTGTGGAAAGTCGTATCTGACCTTCGTGCTCTACTATTATTTTGCGGTCAAGCGCGGCATGCGCACGCGGATCATCGGCTACGACCTCAAGGCGGACGTGGTGGCGCGCTGCAACGAGATCGCGCAGCGCTACGGTTACGACGGATTACGCTTCGTCGTCAGCGACGTAACGCGGGACGCGCTCTATGACGAGCCGATTGATATGATCGTTACGCTCCACGCCTGCGACACGGCCACGGACTACGCCCTGCACTACGCGCTCAGCCGCGGCGTGCGCCATATTTTCTCCGTCCCCTGCTGCCAGCACGAAATCAACGCCCAAATCCAAAAGGGCGGCGATTTTGACCTGCTGCTGGGCCACGGGCTGCTGCGCGAGCGGCTCAGCGCCCTGCTGACCGATGCGATCCGCGCCGCGGTGCTGGAGGATATGGGTTACAGCGTGGATGTGATCGAGTTCATTGATTTCGAGCATTCGCCCAAGAATCTGATGCTGCGCGCCGTAAAAAACAAGCGCCCCGGCCACCGCAGGCTGGAGCAGGCCCGCGCGCTTGCCGCGCAGTACGGCTTCCGCCAAACGCTGCTGGAGCTCACGGCGCAGGAGCAAGCGTGAACGGCGCGCCGCATTCTTTGGTTTTTTCACCTTTTTTCGCCCGGTAGATATTGACTTGGCGGCAAATGCGTGGTATAAAAATATCACTACTGTTCGGAGGAAACGAAAATGGAAATGAAGCACATTGTTACGCTTGAAACCCGCAACCTTTGCACCAGCGCCAAAAACGGCGGCTGCGGCGAGTGCCAGACTTCCTGCCAGTCCGCCTGCAAGACCAGCTGCGGCATTGCAAACCAGAAGTGCGAGAATGGCGCCAAGGTCGACAAGTAATCTGCACAGATGAAAAAAATGCCGCCTCTCGGCGGCATTTTTTCTTATACCAAACCGAAGGCAAGGAGGCCCCATATGATTCATCGTTATCAATTGGGCGGGTTCAACATCGTGCTGGACGTGTGCTCCGGCGCGATCCACGCGGTGGACGAGCTGGCCTATGACATGATTGGCCTGTACGAGGCGCAAAGCCGGGAGGATATCCTGCGCGCCATGCTGGAAAAGTACGGCGGCACGGCGCATGTTACGGCGGAGGAGGTCGCGCGCTGCTACGACCAGATCACGCAGCTCAAGGACAGCGGCCAGCTTTTCACGCCGGACACGTTCGCGCCGATGGCCGGCAAATTCAAAGAACGCAGCGAGGGCGTCGTCAAGGCGCTTTGCCTGCACGTCGCCCATACCTGCAACTTAAACTGCTCGTACTGCTTTGCAAGCCAGGGCAAGTACCACGGCAAGCGCGCGATCATGAGCTACGAGGTCGGTAAGCGCGCGCTGGACTTTTTGATCGAGCACTCCGGCACGCGGCGCAATCTGGAGGTCGATTTCTTCGGTGGCGAGCCGCTGATGAACTTCCAGGTGGTCAAGGATCTGGTCGCCTATGCACGGATGCGGGAAAAAGACGCCGGCAAGAACTTCCGCTTTACCCTCACGACCAACGGTCTTTTGATTGACGACGACGTGATCGACTTTTGCAACCGCGAGATGAGCAATGTGGTGCTCAGTCTCGACGGGCGCAAGGAGGTCCACGACCGCTATCGCGTAGACTTTGCCGGCAACGGCAGTTGGGAGCGCATCGTACCCAAGTTTCAAAAGCTCGTCGCCGCGCGCGGCGGCAAGAACTACTATATGCGCGGCACCTTCACCCACGCCAACCCCGACTTCCTGGCGGATATCCGCCAGATGCTCGATCTGGGCTTTACGGAGCTGAGCATGGAACCGGTGGTCTGCGCGCCCGACGATCCCGCGGCGCTGACGCAGGAGGATCTGCCCATCGTCCTGGAGCAGTACGAGCTGCTTGCCGCGCTGATGCTCTCGCGCGAGCGCGAGGGCCGTCCCTTCACCTTCTACCACTACATGATCGACCTCACCGGCGGGCCGTGCATCTACAAGCGCATCTCCGGCTGCGGTTCGGGCACGGAGTATATGGCGGTTACCCCTTGGGGCGATCTCTACCCCTGCCATCAGTTCGTCGGTGAGGAGAAGTTCTGTCTCGGCAACGTCTGGGACGGCGTAACGAAGCCGGATACGCAGGGCGAATTTGCCCGCTGCAACGTATACGCCAAGCCGGAGTGCCGCGATTGCTGGGCGCGGCTGTACTGCTCCGGTGGCTGCGCCGCCAACGCCTATCACGCCACCGGCGCGATCACGGGCACGTACCAATACGGCTGCGAGCTGTTCTGCAAGCGCATGGAGTGCGCGATCATGCTGGCGGTGGCCAGAGCCGCCGGCGGAGGGCAGTGAGATGGACACGCCGATCTGCGATTTCGTCCGGCAGTACAACGCCTGCAGCCCTGTGCGGCTCCATATGCCGGGGCATAAGGGCGCGCCGGGCCTTGGCGCGGAAGCGCTGGATATCACGGAGATCCCCGGCGCAGACGTACTCTATCACGGCAGCGGCGTTATTCGCAAAAGCGAGGAAAACGCAGCCGCTCTGTTCGGCACGGCGAAAACGCTCTACTCGACGGAGGGCTCATCGCTGTGCATCCGCGCGATGCTTTATCTCGCGCTGCTGCACGCCCGTTCGACCGGACGCCGCCCGCTCGTCGCCGCCGGGCGCAACGCCCACCAGGTATTCCTCACCGCCGCGGCGCTGCTGGATCTGGACGTGCTGTGGCTTTTCTCCGATCAGGCGGAGCAAAGCGCCGTCTCCTGTACGATCACGCCGCAGGCGCTGGAGGCGGCGCTGTGCGCCGCGCCGGAAAAGCCGGCCGCCGTGTACCTTACCTGTCCGGATTATCTGGGCAATCTCTATGATATCGCCGCGCTCGCCGCCGTCTGTCATCGGCACGGCGCGCTGGTATTGGTGGACAACGCCCACGGCGCGTATTTGAAGTTTCTCACCCCCTCCCGGCACCCGATCGACCTGGGCGCGGACCTGTGCTGCGACAGCGCGCACAAAACGCTCAGTGTGCTCACGGGCGGTGCCTATCTGCACCTGTCCCCCGGCGCGCCGGAAGCGCTGCGCGGCTGGATGGAAAGCGCAATGCAGCTTTTCGCCAGCACCAGCCCCTCGTATCTGATCCTGCAGTCGCTGGATCTGGCAAACCGCCATCTTGCCTCGGATTACCCCGCACGGCTGCGGGATGCGGCGGCGCGCGTTGCGGCGCTGCGCGCG
>CAMZIO010000014.1 GCA_947307255.1 uncultured Clostridia bacterium
TCGGTGGCCTGGTCGCCGTTGGCGGGCTGATAGTACTTGTAGCTCAGGCCGTTGTTGGCGGCATAGAGCTTCACGCCGTCATAGGTGCCCTGGTTGAAGGACTTGTCCTTGAGCTGGCCCACGTCGGTAACGAAGGCGATCTCATACTTGCCGTCGGCGGAGGTCATAGCATCCGCAACGTCGTCCGCGTTCGTGATCTCTGTAACCTCTTCAACGGGGGTGGTCTCCTCGGAGGGGTTCGTCCCTTCCTGAGGAGTCTGTTCCTGCTTCTGGCCGCAGGCGACGAGCGAGAGCACCATCACCATGGCGAGAAGCACTGCAAGAAACTTCTTCATGTCAATAACCTTCCTTATTTTTTATTTGGAGTATAAGCTCCATCCAGTAGTATAACAGAGGATCGCCGCAGAAGCAAGAAAAATTCCTGCTTCTCCCACAATTGTTAACCGTTTGGACAAAATTCACCCTTATTCCAGCGCCAAATCGCCGTCCTTGACCCAACCCGCCTTGCGGCAAAGCTCGTTGATGATCGGGCAGATGACAGCGGGCAGCACGATGCTGATCAGAAGCAGTCCCAGCCAGTCCATGCCGGTGGGGCTGATGGCCGCCGCGCCGCGCTCGAGCGCCTTTTCACTCGGCGCGAGCCAGCCCGTCCACACGCCGATGGGACCGCACAGTCCGCAGGTACCCATGCCGGAGTTGATCGGTGCGCCGTTCATCTCCAGATGGAACAGGCAGGTTGCAATCGGGCCGGTGATGGCGCTGGTAACGATCGGCGCGATCCAGACGCGCGGGTTGCGCACGATATTGGGCATCTGCAGCATGGAGGTGCCGAGGCCCTGGGACACCAAACCGCCCCATTTGTTTTCACGGAAACTCATCACGGCAAAGCCGACCATCTGTGCGCAGCAGCCCGCCACCGCAGCGCCGCCGGCAAGGCCCGTCAGTCCCAGCACAGCGCAGATTGCCGCGGAGGAGATCGGCAGCGTCAGCGCGATGCCGACGAGCACCGAAACGGCAATGCCCATCCAGAAGGGCTGGAGCTTCGTGGCGTTGTCGATGACGATGCCGAAGGCGTTTGCCGCCGTGCCGATGGGCGGCGCGATCAGCTTGGCAAGCGCCACGCCCACGAGGATCGTAACGGCGGGCGTAACCAGAATGTCCACCTTGGTTTCCTTGCTCACGGCCTTGCCGCACTCGGCGGCGATAATCGCAATCAGCAGCACCGCGAGCGGGCCGCCGGCGCCGCCCTCGGCGTTGGCCGCCCAGCCGACGGCGGCAAGCGAATAGAGCACCATCGGCGGCGCCTGCAGCGCGTAGCCGATGGCAACCGCCATTGCGGGGCCGGAGACGGACATGGCGTAGGCGCCGATATCCGTAAGCATCTGCAGCTGCAGCTGCGCGCCCAGCGTCTTGATGATCGTGCCGATCAGCAGTGAGCAGAAAAGGCCCTGTGCCATCGCGCCCAGTGCGTCGATACCATAGCGTTTGGCGGAAAAAACGATGTTTTTGCGTTTGAGGAAAGCCTTGACGTTTTCCATGGCGAAACCCCCTATTTTCGATAAAAACAGTGTGGTACTCCGGTGTCTTGACACCTTTCGTACCACACTATACAAAGATTACCCTTTTCTGTCAATCTCTGTTTCGAAACGACCGTTTGAAAAAAACTGAATCAATTCTCCAGCAGAATTTCCCGCTCGCGCAACGCGCGGCGCACCCGCGCATAAGCGGCCTCGTCCGGGCACAGCAGCGTATGCAGGTGGATCCCCTCGGTCAGATCCGACAGGGGCTTTGCCTCCGCCTGAGAGCAGCGCAGCAGAAACTGCTCCACGTCAAAGCGGCTTTTGAGCTGCAGCTCGCCGGTCAGTTGACCGTACACCGGATGCTCGACGATCACGTCCAGCACCGTGCAGCCCTGATCGACGATGATATTCAGCTCGTCGCGCATACCCGCCGTGCTGTGGCAACAGGCGATCCGGCGCAGCAGCCCCGCGCTTTCGGGATGCATGATATAGCCGCGCGGCGTCGCGGATATCTGCTCACCCGCGGCGCGCAGCAGCGCCACGTCGCCCACGATGATCTGCCGGCTGACCTGAAAGTCCGCCGCCAGCACCGCCGCGCTGAGGGGCTCCTCCGCCCGCTTCAGTTTTTCCAGAATTGCCGCCCGGCGCGCCCCGGCCTGCATACGTCCTCACCTCGCTTGCGCGTCTCCGCGCTCAATACCGGAAACAACTGCCGCCGACGAACTCGCGCACGATCGAATCGCGCGGCACGTAATCGGTTTTCAGCGGCGGCACGGAGTTGACGACCTTGAACAGGTCCGTCAGCCCGTGCTGGTCGATAAACTCCTCGTCGAGCTGCTCGTAAAATCCCGGAATCTCCTTGAGATAGCGGGAGAGAATGCACGGCTCGTAGTCGTGGAACGTGTCGATGTGGATGGCGGCGTTCCCCTTGTTGGGCATAATATAATTCCGCTCGCCGCGATCCACGCTCTCTGCGCGCGCCACCGTATCGCGCAGGCTGTGCCCGCGTCCCTGGTAGTCGCGGATCATACGGCGGGCAACGCGCAGCTGCTCCGGCTTGACGATCTTGTCGTCCGTCGTGATGATGCGGGTGCGGGGGGCGACATAAACGCCGGTGGCCTCATCGCGCACCTGATCGAAGATCAGCGGGTTGAGCATATGGATGCCCTCGGCAATGATGATCGCGTCCTGATCGCCCTGCATGGTAACGTAGCTGCCCACGTCGCCGGCCTTGAAATCGTAAATCGGCAGCTCCACGCTCTGCCCGTCGGCCAGGCGGCGGATGCTGTCCACCAGCGTCGCACGGTCCACGCAGTAGGGCGATTCCCAATCCTCCGCCTCGGGCGGGCGCTTATGCAGGGGGAGGAAAAAGTTGTCCATACTCAGCAGGCAGACCTTTACGCCCAGGTTTTCCAAATACGCCTTGAGCCGCATGGCGGTGGTCGTTTTGCCCGATCCGGACGGCCCGGTCAGACAGACGAGCGGCTTTTGCCGCTTGTTCATCAAAAGGCTCGCCGCGGCGGAGCTGATTTTGTCGTGAAAGACCTCCTCGCAGCGCAGCACGAAGCGGGTGTCGTCCCGCATGGCGGTGGTGATATTCTCGATGTCGATAACTCGCATAGCCGTACTTACCTCCTATGGATATTGTCTTTTTCCTTACTCCAGCGACGGCAGAGCGTCCATCTTCACCGCAACCATGAGCGCGATCTTCATCATGTTGGTGAAGGTCGTCTGCCGCTCTTCGGCCGCAAGCGCCTCGCCGGTAACGATGCTGTCGGAGATGGAACAAATCGCCAGCGCGCGTTTGTGCGTATACGCGGCGTTGCAGTAGAGCGCATCCGCCTCCATCTCAACCGCCAGGCAGCCCATCTTCGCCCACTCCATCGTAGACGCCGAGGCGTCGTAAAACGTGTCGGAGGAAAACAGGTTTCCCACCGGCATCTGCACGCCCAGCTCCCGCGCGCTCGCAACCGCCGCCGCCAGCAGCTCGTAGCTTGCAATGGGGGCGAACGTACCGGGCAGGCGGTACTGGTCGGCGTAATTGGAATTGGTGCACGCGCCCATACCGGCCACCACGTCGCGCAGCTTCAGGTCCGCGGAAATCGCGCCGGCCGAGCCGATGCGGATGATGTTGTCCACGCCGTACTTCGTGAACAGCTCGTAAGAATAGATGCCGATGGACGGGCAGCCCATGCCCGACGCCATCACCGATACCGGCACGCCCTGATAGGTGCCGGTATAGCCCTGGATCCCGCGCACGTTGTTCACCAGCACGGCGTCGTCCAGAAACGTCTCGGCAATGAACTTTGCGCGCAGCGGATCGCCGGGCATCAAAACGGTTTTTGCAAACGCGCCCTTTTCAGCGCTATTGTGCGCAGTTGCCATATTCTCTGCTCCCTTCTTGTGATTCGTCGTTTCTTTACTGCTCCATGGCCTTCACAGCCTTGACCACGCGGGACGTGCCCAGCCGGTCGGCGCCGAGATTCAGAAAATCCTCCGCGTCCTGCAGCGTGGCAATGCCGCCGGATGCCTTGACCTTTTTGCCGTTTGTGGTATGGGCCACCATCAGCGCCACATCCTCGCGCGTGGCGCCGCCGCCGGCAAAGCCGGTGGAGGTCTTGATATAGTCCGCGTTGGATTGCGAGACGACCTCGCAGAGTCTGATCTTCTCCTCCTCGGTAAGCAGGCAGGTTTCAATAATCACCTTCAGAATGTTGCCGTGGCAGGAAATCTTGACGCTGTTGATCTCCTGGAGCACCAGGTCGTAGCGTCCCTCCTTCACCCAGCCGAGGTTCACCACCATGTCGATTTCGGTCGCGCCCTCCGCCACGGACATCTCCGCCTCCATGCACTTGATGCCGGTGGTGGTATAGCCGTTAGGGAAGCCGATCACCGTGCACACGGGAAGCTGGTTTTCGCCGTAGTGCTGCTGCTCGGCAATGTAGCGCGCGGCGCGGCCGACGTAGGTCTGCGGGATGCAGACGGAGGCGCAGCCATACTTAATACCGTCGTCGCAGATCGCGCGGATCTCCTCCCAGGTCGCCCCCTGGGCGAGGAGGGTGTGGTCCACGTGCCTGAGGATTTCTTTGATTTCCATATCACTTGTCCGTCCTTTCTGTTCCGCTCGTAATACATATAGAATAATTATAACACACGCGGAAAGGGCGGTCAACATCAACGTGTGATTTCAGTCAATCCGCGCCCCATGACGCGTCTTTTGCATCCGCACAAAAGCCGGGGGAAAGGCGCTTGCCCTTCCCCCGGCTTTTTCTGCTTGCTATTTCTTACTTAAAGTATCTCTTCAGCAGACCTTCGAGCGCCTTGCCGTGGCGCGCCTCGTCGCGGGCCATCTCGTGGACGGTGTCGTGGATGGCGTCCAGGCCGTTCTTCTTGGCGCAGGCGGCCAGATCGAACTTGCCCTTGACCGCGCCGTACTCGCAGTCCACGCGCCAGGCGAGGTTCTTCTTGGTAGAATCGGTCATGTTGGCCTCCAGGTCGGAGCCGAGGAGCTCGGCAAACTTGGCGGCGTGCTCAGCCTCCTCATAAGCGGCCTTCTCCCAGTACAGGCCGATCTCGGGATAGCCCTCGCGGTGAGCGATGCGCGCCATGCACAGATACATACCGACCTCGCTGCACTCGCCGGTGAAGTTGGCGTTGAGCTGTTCAAAGATGTACTTCTTGTCCGCTTCGCTGACGTCCGGATTGTTCTTGACGGTCTTGGCATAGATGCCGAACTCATGCTCGGCGGCCAGCTTCTCGCCTTCCTTCATCTCCGTGAACTTGGAGCCGGGGACCTTGCAGATCGGGCATACTTCCGGGGGCGTATCGCCTTCGTGCACATAACCGCAAACGGGACAGACCCATTTCTTCATTGTCGTATCCTCCTGTAATTCATTTTCAAGACTATGCTTGTAGTGTCAGTATACCATGCTCCTGCCCGCATTGCAAGCGATATCTGCGCCGCCGTGCCGTCTGTAAACCTTTAAATATTTTTTGGTTGACAATTCTCCGAAAACGGCGTATAAAGGATATCGCATCCCACTGCATCACTTGAGGAGGAAACCGACCATGTTCAAAAAACCCCTGTCCCCAGCCGGGCTGACGACCCGTGAAATCACCTATATTGCCATCTGCGCGGTGCTGCTGACTGCCTGCTCGTGGATCTCCATCCCCACGGTGGTGCCCTTCACACTGCAGACCTTCGGCGTCTTTCTGGTACTGCTGCTGCTGGGCGGCAGGCGCGGCTTTCTCGCCATTCTGACCTTTATCCTGCTGGGCGCCGTGGGCGCGCCGGTATTCGCCAACTTCTCCGGCGGCATCGGCATCCTCTTCGGCTCTACCGGCGGCTACATCATCGGCTTTCTGTTCACCGCGCTGATCTACTGGGCGCTCGAGCGCGTCATCGACGGCAAGCCGGTGCTGCAGATCGCGGCGCTGGTGCTGGGGCTTGCCGTGTGCTACACCTTCGGCACGGCGTGGTTCATGGTGGTCTACGCCCGCCAGTCCGGCCCCATCGGCCTGGCCACCGCGCTGGGCTGGTGCGTGCTGCCCTTTATCGTCCCGGACCTGGTCAAACTGGGCCTGGCGTGGGCGCTTTCCGCCGTGCTCAAAAAGCATGTTAACCTGTAAGCTTCGGCCGCACCACGGCCTGTGCATTGCCTTTTTTGAGGGCAAGGGCTACTCTCCCGACTTCGTGGAGAACATGACGCGCGTGATCGCCGCCCTGAACGAAGACGACCCGGCGATCACCCTGACCGACCGGGCCGACACCATCTGCGCCGGCTGCCCTAACGACCGCGGCGGCGTGTGCGAGAGTGCGGACAAGGTCGCGCGCTACGACGCCGCCGTGCTGCGCCTGATCGGGCGGAAATGCGGCGATACGCTGCGCTGGTCGGAGCTTTGCGCGCTGGCAGATGCGCGCATCCTCGATCCCGGTCGCCTGGGCGAGGTGTGCCTCGACTGCCAGTGGTACGGCATCTGCGGCAATAAATAACAGCACCCTCTCGAAAATACTTTATCGCTTTTTCGGCAAAAGCAAGCGGCGGTCAATCCGCCGCTTGCTTTTATATACGCACTCTGATATAATAGATAAGATATTTGAAACGGGAGGCCCAGCGCCATGATCAAGATTGCACCGTCCATTCTCTCCGCCGACTTTGCCAACCTTGAGCGGGATATTCAGCGAATCCGCACCGCCGATTACGTCCACGTCGACGTGATGGACGGGCTGTTCGTGCCCAACATCACCATTGGCATCCCTGTGGTCCAGTCCATCCGGCCGACCACCGCCCTGCCGCTGGACGTACACCTGATGATCGACCGGCCGGTACGCTACGTCAAGCAATTCTGTGAGGCGGGCGCGGACATTGTCACCTGCCATGTGGAATCCGACACGGAGGAAAATACGCACGAGGCACTGCGCATCATCCACGCGTGCGGCAAGCGCGCGGGCGTGGTGCTCAAGCCCGGCACCGGGGCGGAGGCCGCGCTGCCGTTTCTCAAAGAGTGCGACATCGTTCTTATCATGACCGTGGAGCCGGGCTTCGGCGGGCAGAAGTTTATGGCCGATATGATGCCCAAGGTCGCGCAGCTGCGCGCATGGATCGACGAGCAGAATCCCGCCTGCGAGCTGGAGGTTGACGGCGGCGTCGACGGGCAGACCTGCCGCGCCTGCATCGATGCGGGCGCCAACGTGCTGGTGGCGGGCAGCGCCGTATATAAGGCGACCGACATCGAAGCGAAAATCCGGGAATTGCGAGGATAAACGTATGGAATACTTTCCTGCGGCGCTGGAAACTCTGGTCGAGCAGTTTGCGCGCCTGCCGGGCATCGGCAGCAAGAGCGCGCAGCGCCTGGCCTTTTACGTGCTGAGCCTGAGCGAGGAGGAGACGCAGCGTTTTGCCGACGCGATCGTTACCGCCAAGCGTACCGTTACCCTCTGTCCCGTATGCCGTAATCTGACGGACGGCGGTCTGTGTCCGATCTGCTCGTCCGCCAAACGCGATCCGTCCGTGATCTGCGTGGTGGCCGACCCGCGCGACGTCGTGGCGATCGAGCGCGCACGCGAGTTTTCCGGGCGCTATCACGTGCTCCACGGCGTGATCTCCCCGATGAACCACATCGGGCCGGACGACCTGGAGATCAAATCCCTGCTCGACCGCGTAGCAGGCGGCGGCGTGGAGGAGGTCATCATGGCCACCAACCCCGACACCGAGGGCGAAGCCACGGCGATGTATCTGGCGCGGCTGCTGCGCCCGTTCGGCGTGCGCGTAACGCGCCTTGCCTACGGCATCCCCGTGGGCGGGCATCTGGAATTTGCCGACGACGCGACGCTCATGCGCGCGCTGGAGGGCCGGCGGGATATCTGAGGCAAATCAGGAAGCGGCGCCGCCGCTTTTTGAACGGGCTTTTGATCAAGTCTGTGCGCATGAAGCCCGGCGGGAATCATTCTATAAAAAAGCCGCTGCAGCGAGTGCTGCAGCGGCTTTTCCGTTATCCGTTTGCGGGGCAGAGGCTTTCTTACGCCGCGATGCCCTGATAGGCCATGAGCATCTTCGCCACCTGCGCGCGGGTCGCGCTGCCGGTGGGATTGAGGGTTCCGTCGCCCATGCCGTTGATGATTTCCGCGCCGCAGGCCCACTGCATCGCAGGCATGGCCCATTCACTGATGGAGAAAGCGTCGTCATAGGAGAGGATGTTCGTGTCTTCGCCTACGCTGACGTCAACCTTCTTGAACTGAGCGTAACGGTAGAGCATGGTAGCCAGCTCCTGGCGGCTGATCTGCGCGGTTGGATTGGTACCGTCGGAGATCTCGCTCTCGACCGCCCACTGCACGCCCTTGGCGTACCAGGTCTCGCCCTCGGCCGGCGTGGTGTCCACGCCCTCCATGCGGGCGAGCATCGTCATGATCATGCCGCGGGTGGTGGTGCCGTTGGGGTCAAAGCTCTTCTCGCTCACGCCGTTCATGATCTTATTCTCCAGCGCGTAGTTCACGCCGTCGAGATACCAGGCGCCTTCCTTCAGATCGGCAAAGCAGATCTGGGTCTGGTCGCCGCGGGACTTGGCGTACTTCTCTGCAGAGATCACACCGTCGAGCACTTCCTCGACGTAAGCCATCACGGCCTCGTCCATGACGATGCCGGTGTCAAACTGGGCGCTGGCCGCCTTGAAGGCGTAGTAGGTGTCGCCGCCGGCCGCGCAGAAGTTGTTGGTGACAACGGCGTAGGTGTCGGTGGGGCTGAAGGGCTTGCCGTTGATGCTCTCGATTTTCACGCGCTGGATGGTCTTGGGACCATAGTAGGTGGAATCGGGATAGGTCTGCTCGTTCTTATCGTAGGCGCGATGAGTGTTGAGCGTAAACTGGATCCCTTTGGTCTGAGGATAGCCGCCGACGGCGCCGGGCGTGGAATAGGTGGACGCTTCAAGCGCCTCAAGCAGCTCCGCGCCGGTAACGTAGACCACCGCGATCGTGTTGCCGAAGGGCAGGACCGTATTGAGGTCCTTCTTGGTTACGTCGCCGACCTTAATGGCCGCGCGGATACCGCCGCCGTTGGTGATGGCGACCACGTGGTCGTCGTCAACCGTCAGCGCGCCTTCCTTCAGCACGCTCCAAACCAGCGCATCGGTGATCAGATCGCCGTTGTTGGTCTCCTCGGTGCGGTTGCCGGGGGCCTTCGCGCCGTTGAGCTCCACCTCGCTCTTGGCGAAGACGACGTTGTACTCCGCGTCCACGCGGTCGATGATCTTCTTGGCCTCGGCCGCAACGGCCTCGTCCTTGGCAAGGCCCTCGGTGGGAACGAGGAAGCGATCCTCGATGGCCTTGGTGGCATTGTCGATAACGACCACGCCGACGTTTTCAAACTTGGTACCGGTGGACTGAACGCTCTCGCCGTTCTCGCCCGCGGTCATCACCGTGTGGGAGTGGCCGTCAATGATCAGGTCGATGCCCTTGGTGTTGGCATACAGATCCACGGAGCGGTGGCCGTCCGGAGCGGACTCGTCGTCCACGCCCAGATGGGCAAGGCAGATGACGAGGTCGGCGTCCTTCAGCGCGTCGATCTCCGCCTGAGCGCACTTGTACAGATCGCCCTTGGTGAGGAACTTGATGCCCTGGATCAAGGCGGGGTTGACCTTGGTCTGGGTCTCGGGCGTCTCCAGGCCGAAAAAGCCGATCTTCATGCCGGATTTGGCGGTGTAGAGATAGTGGCCGTCATAGATGGCCTTGCCGTTTTCCTGCACGTCCGCACAGAGAACCTTACCGGTGAACTTGCTGAGGTTTTCCTTCAGCTGGGCATAGCCGAAGTCAAACTCGTGGTTGCCGAGCGTAACGACGTCGTAGCCCACAGCGTTCATCATGGTAATTGCGTCCGCCCCCTTGGTGGTGCTGACGTAGGGCGTGCCCTGGCTGAAGTCGCCGGCGTCGACGAGGATCACCTCGGCGCCCTTGCTCTCCAGCTCGCTCTTGAGCGCGGCGATACAGGCATAGCCCTCCAGCGCGCCGTGCACGTCGTTCGAGTGCAGGATCACGGTCTTGCCGGTGTAATCATCGGCGAGCTTTTCGACCTTCTTCGCCTCAAAGTCCGCCATGACGTTGACGCTCAGAGAGATCGTCATGATCATAGCCAGAAGCAGAGAAAGCATCTTTTTCGTTTTCTTCATCCCGTTTTCTCCTTTTGTTTTTTTGGGTCTCCCCATATTTTATAGGATACTTGCCGCAGGGCCGGATTGCAAGCGTTTCGCCCCCGAAAAATAAATTTCGTCAAAATACAAAAAAGGGAAGAGGGACGTTTGTTCCTCTTCCCGAAAATTTCTCGCGTCCTTACAGCAGCCGGATGGTGTAGTACACAGCCAGGCAGAACGTCAGCGCCGCCAAAAGCCACACCCCGTAAAACGCGGCGGCCGGAACGATCAGCGCCAGCGCCACCGTCGCCAGGCACAGGCCCAGCGTGAGAAAGACGAGGCGGTAATCCGCCTGCGCCTCGAACACGCGCCGGGATTTTGCGCCGGTGCCCAGCATCCCGCCGTTCTTTCGCACGAGCAGGACGCACACCGTCATCAGCAAAACCGCCGCGATCGCCAGCGCTGCGCACACCCGCACGAGCGCCGCCCACGCCGCCTTATCCGCGCCGCTGCTGAGCAGCACCAGCGCGGCAATGGACACGACAAGCGCCGTGGATTCCACCGCGAACTCGCCCGGATAAAGCAGCGCGATAATCCCCAAAACCATCAGCACCGGCACGAGGATGCACATCGCCGTGGTCCCCTCGCCGTAGATCTTGCGCATCAGCACGGAGGAAAACGCAAAGAACGCCCCGCAGCCGAGCAGCCAGCCGCCCCACCGGGCAAAGCCCTCTTTTTTGCCGCGCAGGAAAAGCAGCGCCGCGCCGACGATCGCCGCAGCGAGCCCCACCCAGGTCATCACCTGTAAAAAGCTGTTTGCCGCCAGAACCTGTCCGACCGTTCCCCCCACGAAGTAGGTGTTGATCAGCAGCAGGTATGCCTCCGCCGCCAGGCCCGCCAGCAGCAGCACCGTCGCCCGATTCACGTTCCGGTTTTTTTTGCGGCCGTGCTCCGGGCTCTTATCGTTTGGTTTCTTTGCCATCTATCAAAGCCTCCAAAAGGTATCGTATCAAGTTTGCTCCGCCTGCAGGCAGACCATTCGTTGCTATGTTAACAGAAAACTTTTCAATTTGCAAGGCAATTTTTACATCTGCGTGTTTTTTCTCGCCCGTCCCCGCTTCGGGCGGCGTATTGTTACAATATTTAGATGTATTTCCGCATTCAGATACAAAATCTTGTTGTTCATCCGGGAAAATTTTTTCATTTTTTAGCAAATAAGGCTTGCATTTCCCAAAAAGCCGGCATATAATGTGCTTGCATCGCAAAATCAACCACAAGATATTGTGCTGCATTTTGGAAGATCAACCGCTTGCCCTGGGCAAGGCGCACATCACCGGAGGGAGAGAGATTTCTATGAGAGTCATCAAAAGAAACGGCGCGGAAGTCGAATTCGACATCATGAAGATCGTCGCCGCAATCACCAAGGCGAACAACGTCGTCGACGAGGCGGAACGCATGACGCCCGTACAGATCCGCCGCATTTCCGAAAGCGTGGAGCTGGCCTGTCAGAAGCTGGATCGCGCCCCCACGGTGGAGGAGATTCAGGATCTGGTGGAAACGCACATCATGGCGCACGGCGCGTTCGAGGTCGCCAAGCGCTACATCACCTATCGTTACACCCGCTCGCTGATTCGTAAATCCAACACCACGGACGACAAGATCCTGACTCTGATCGAGTGCAACAACGAAGAGGCCAAGCAGGAAAACTCCAACAAGAACCCCGTCGTCAACTCCACCCAGCGCGACTATATGGCCGGCGAGGTCTCCCGCGATCTGACCAGCCGCATCCTGCTGCCGCAGGACATCGTGCAGGCGCATGAGGAGGGCATCATTCACTTCCACGACGCGGACTACTATGCCCAGCATATGCACAACTGCGATCTGGTCAATCTGGAGGATATGCTGGAAAACGGCACGGTCATCACCGGCACGCTGATCGAGCGGCCGCACTCCTTCGCCACCGCCTGCAACATCGCCACGCAGATCGTTGCGCAGGTTGCTTCCAATCAGTACGGCGGGCAGAGTATCTCGCTGACGCATCTTGCTCCCTTTGTGGACGTGAGCCGCCGGAAGATCCGTGCGACCGTGCTCTCCGAGGTGGAGGATCTGGACTGCAAGCCCACTGAGGAGCAGATCAACTGCATCGTGGAAAAGCGCCTGCGCGAGGAAATTCGCCGCGGCGTGCAGACCATTCAGTATCAGGTCGTTACACTGCTGACCACCAACGGTCAGGCGCCGTTCATCACCGTATTCATGTACCTCGGCGAGGCGGAGGATGAGCAGACGAAGAAGGATCTCGCACTGATCATCGAAGAGACGCTTGAACAGCGTTACCAGGGCGTGAAAAACGAGCAGGGCGTTTGGGTTACGCCCGCCTTTCCCAAGCTGATCTACGTGCTGGAGGAGGACAACATCCACGAGGATTCCCCCTACTACTACCTCACCAAGCTTGCCGCCAAGTGCACGGCGCGGCGTATGGTGCCCGACTATATCAGCGCCAAAAAGATGCTTGAGCTCAAGGGCGACGTGTACGCCTGCATGGGCTGCCGCTCCTTCCTCACGCCGGACCGCTTCACCGACGCCGGGATCGGCAACATCGCCAACGCCAAAAACTACGTTCCCGGCAAGCACCGCTATTACGGCCGCTTCAACCAGGGCGTTGTAACGCTCAACCTGCCGGACATCGCGCTCTCCTCCGGCGGCAACATTGAGAAATTCTGGAGCATTTTCGACGAGCGGCTGGATCTGTGCTACCGCGCGCTGATGTGCCGCCACGAGCGGCTCAAGGGCACGCTGTCCGACGCGGCGCCCATCCTCTGGCAGCACGGCGCGATCGCACGTCTTGAAAAGGGCGAGCCGATCGACAAGCTGCTCTACAACGGCTATTCCACCATTTCGCTCGGCTACGCGGGACTTTACGAGTGCGTCAAATACATGACCGGCAAGTCCCACACCGATCCCTCCGCCACGCCGTTCGCGCTGGAGATCATGCAGTACATGAACGACGCCTGCAAGCGCTGGAAGGAAAAGCACAACATCGACTTCTCCATCTACGGCACGCCGCTGGAATCCACGACCTATAAGTTCGCCAAGTGCCTGCAAAAGCGCTTCGGCGTGATTGAGGGCGTAACCGACAAGGGTTATATCACCAACAGCTACCACGTCCACGTTACCGAGGAGATCAACGCCTTCGACAAGCTTCGCTTTGAGGCGCAGTTCCAGCATCTCTCCCCCGGCGGTGCGATCAGCTACGTGGAAGTGCCCAATATGCAAAACAACCTGGAGGCCGTGCTGCAGGTGATGAAGTTCATCTACGACAACATCATCTACGCCGAGCTGAACACCAAGAGCGATTACTGCCAGGTTTGCGGCTGGGACGGCGAAATCGACATCGTTGAGGACAACGGCAAGCTGATCTGGAAATGCCCCAAGTGCGGCAATACCGATCAGGATAAGATGAACGTGGCCCGCCGTACCTGCGGCTATATCGGAACGCAGTTCTGGAACCAGGGCCGCACGCAGGAGATCAAGGAGCGCGTGCTCCATCTGTAAAAAACGCTTCAAAAGCAAAGGCGGCGAAGCCGCCTTTGCTTTTGAACGGGCCCTCGCCGCACGCGGCGTCCGCCCCCGTGCCGCGGCCTTATCCATTCATTCCGCGCCCGGCTTCCCGCTCTGATCGGGCGGCACAGTATGCTGATTTATCTTGCCCATCAGTCGGTGCTCTACCTGCTGGTCATAGTGGGGCGGCAATTCTTTTTGAACTGAGGAGTCAACCATGCACTACGGTGAGATCAAAAACTGCGACATTGCCAACGGCGAGGGCGTGCGCGTAACGCTGTTCGTCTCCGGCTGCACCAATCACTGCAAAAACTGTTTCCAACCCCAAACCTGGGACTTTTGTTACGGCCAGCCCTTCACCGCCGAGACGGAGGAGCATCTGATGACCCTGCTCGCCCCCGATCATATCAACGGGCTGACCCTGCTCGGCGGCGAGCCGTTCGAGCCTGAAAACCAGCGTGCGCTGGTGCCCTTTCTGCGCCGCGTGCGCGAGCGGTTCCCGGGCAAGAGCATCTGGAGCTTTTCGGGCTTTACGCTGGAGGAAATGCAAACCGACGGCGCCCATCCCCGCTGTGAGGTAACGGATGAGATGCTCTCCCTGCTCGACGTGCTGGTGGATGGGCGTTACGTGGACGAGCTGCACGATATCTCGCTGCGCTTCCGCGGTTCGTCCAATCAGCGGTTGATTGATCTGAAGGAAACGCGCCGCCAGGGCAAACTCGTCCTCTGGGACAAATAAGGAGGCGGCACATGGCACGGGTTCCCATCAAAAAACTCCGCTCGCAGGCCATCCTGCCCGCCTCCGGCTCTCGCTGCGCCGCAGGCTATGACCTCTATGCCTGTCTGGAGGACGAGGTTCAGCTTCTTCCCCATCAAACGCAGATGATTCCCACCGGCCTCGCCGTCGCCCTGCCGGAGGGCACGTTCGGCGCGGTATTCGCCCGCAGCGGCCTCGCCGCGAAGGAGGGGCTGCGCCCCGCCAACTGCGTCGGCGTGATCGACAGCGACTATCGCGGCGAGGTGATGGTGGCAGTGCACAACGACAGCCCGATTCCCAGGACCGTCCAGCCCGGCGAGCGCATCGCACAGCTGGTGCTGCTGCCCTTCCTGCCCATGGAATTTGACGAGGTCGACGCGCTGAGCGAAACCGCACGCGGAACGGGCGGCTTCGGCAGCACCGGAAAATAAGTCCGCTCGGAAATGCCGCGCGGAAAAGTGCATTGGAAAAGGCCGGGTATCTCGGATACCCGGCCTTTTTTCTTCGTATCACGCCCGCTCCTGGTCGTTTTGCCGCTCCTCCGGGAGCGGCTTTTCGTTTTCCTGGTCGAGCACCTGGCGGAACTGCGTCTCGTACAGCTCCCTGTACGTTCCGCCCCGGCGCAGCAGCTCCTCGTGGCTGCCCTGCTCCGCAATCACGCCGTCCTTGACGACGAGGATCCGGTCGGCCTTCAAGATCGTGGAAAGCCGGTGCGCGATGACGATGCTCGTGCGCCCCTGCATCAGCACCTCCAGCGCGTCCTGGATCGCGTTCTCCGAAATGGAGTCCAGCGCGCTGGTCGCCTCGTCGAGAATCAGGATCTTCGGATTCTTGAGGATCACGCGCGCAATGGAAAGCCGCTGCTTCTCGCCGCCGGAGAGCTTGAGTCCGCGGTTGCCTACAACCGTGTCGTATCCGTCTGGCTGGTTGGAGATGAAGGCATGCAGATTGGCGATACGGCAGGCGTCCTCGATCTCCTGCTGCGTGGCGTCCTCCTTGGCGTAGAGCAGATTGTCCCGGATCGTGCCGTTGAAAAGATAGGTGTCCTGCGTTACCACGCCGATACAGCTTCGCAGGTATTTGAGGTCAAAATCCCGCACGTCCACGCCCGCAACGCTTACGCTGCCCGCGTCCACGTCGTACAGCCGTGGAATCAGATTGACCACCGTGGACTTGCCTGAGCCGGACGGCCCTACCACCGCGTACATCTGTCCGCCTGGCACCGTAAAGTGGATGTCGGTGAGCAGGGGCTTGTCCGGCGAGTAGGAAAAGGCTACGTGGTCGTAGACGATATCGCCGTTGCTCACGTCCGGTTTTTCCCCGTCCGGCTTGGAGACGATGGGATTCTCCATATCAAAATAGTCGAAAATTCGCGTAAAGAGCGACAGGGAGCGCGTAAAATCCACGTGGATGTTGAGCAGCGACTCGATCGGCCGGTAGAGCCGGTTGATCAGCGCCACCGTCGCCGTAATCACGCCGACGGTCAGCGCCGGATCGGCGCGGGAGATGATCAGATAGCCGCCGGCGAAGTATATGAGCAGCGGGCCGAGCTGGGTAAACATCCCCATGATTACGCGAAACCACTTGCCGCTGCGCTGCTCCTTGAGCTGGAGCTGCGTAACCTCCTCGTTCACCTTGACGAAACGCTCGTACTCGCGCTCCTCGCGCGTGAAGAGCTTGACAAGCAGCGACCCGCTGACGGAGAGCGTCTCGTTGATCAGCTGGTTGAGCTCGTCGCTTTTCGCCTGGCTTTCGTTCAGGATCATCCAGCGCGTGCGCCCCACACTCTTGGTGGGCAGCACGAGGAGCGGGATCACCACGATGCCGACGATGGCGAGCTTCCAGCTCATCGTAAAGAGCGCAACGAGCGTCGTAACGACCGTTGCGACGTTGCTCACGATGCTCGCCAGCGTTCCGGAAATCACGGAGCTCACGCCGCTGATATCGGTATTCATGCGGGTGATGATGTTGCCCTGCTTTTCCGAGGTGAAAAATGCGTGCGGCATATGCTGCAGATGGTCGTACATCTGATTTTTCATGTCGAAGATGATACGCTGGGAGATCCAGGCGTTGATATAGCTCTCCATCACGCCGATGATCTGCGAGGCCGCCATCGTTACAAACGCCATGATCAGCAGCCGGACCAGCAGATGCATATTCCTGCCCACCAGCGCCTCGTCCACGATGCGCCCGGTGATGATGCTCGGCAGCAGGCCCAGCACCGCCGAGAGCAAAATGGCCAGAAATACCAGCAGGAACTGAAACCAGTACGGTTTCAAATAGGACAGGATCCGCTTCATCAGCGCCGAGGTTACCTTCGGCATATTCTTCTTTTCTTCTTCGGTCAGGAACCCTCTCGGTCCCAAGCCTCTCCCCGGTCCCGGCATACGCCCGCCACCTTTCTTTTCGTTTCCGTGTGCGCGGGGCTATCCCTGCGCGGTGAAAAAACGTACTCGATCAGCCGGCCGCCCACTTGCGCGCCGTGTGGAACAGCACCCCGCCTGCGGCGTTGCCCGCGCTGACCACCGCCAGACGCAGCCAGGCGTCCGGCTGTCCCAGCAGTCCCGCCGCCGCGAAATAGTACATATCAGCCACGCAGTGCTCAAACCCGCACAGCACGAAGATCACCACGCCGTATACCAGCGCAACGTGCCCTTCCGCAGGCGTTACCGCCAGATAGATCATCACGTTGCAAAGCATTCCCAGTATAAACAGGCTGAAAAGCCCGTCGCCGCACTTGACGGCGCAAACCGTCTCCGCCCGCTCCGCCAGCGCCGGGGCAAGCCGCGTCGCCGTCTCCAGCAGCGCGGTGCACACCGTGCCGACCAGGTTGCCCAGCCAGATCACGCCCAGTCGTACCCAGGTTTCCCCGTCGAACGCCCGGCTGACCTTCCCGGTGAACAGCGCAAGGGAAAAGGTGCGTACCATCAGCAGACCCACGCAAAACAGCAGCGCGCCGAGATAGCGATTCTCCGTCAGCAAAAACGCCGTCGCGCCCACGCTGATGGCAAAGCCCGCCAACACGGCGGAAACAAACAGTTTTTTCATCCGTAACCTCCTGTAATAAGGCCAGCAGCCCGTTCTCTGTGCTTTTCAGTATAGCATACCTTTGCGCCGGAGAAAACCATTCTTTTCCCACTTTTCGACTTTTTTCAAAAATCCACCCCGGCGCGGCGACGTGGGCCGCGCCGGGCGGGCGTCTTTTACAACGCAGCACTTGAAATGGGACTGCAAGACGGATATAATAAGGCATACCATACGGTCTGCACCCGTCGTGCGGCACGGCGCGCCCGTTCCGCGCAGGGCCGGGCGGCAGTCGACAATTCGCGTCTTTCCCTGCAAAATCTACAGCGATACCGTTAAGGCTTTTTTTGAGCCGCTTTGAAAGGATTGGTCCCATGAACAACAGTCTGCACAAACCGGGCGAGGGCGTCAGCCCGGTGAAAAGCAAAGCCAGCCTCGGCATGATGCTCGTAACGATCGGCATCGTCTACGGTGATATCGGCACTTCTCCGATGTATGTGATGAAGTCGATTCTGGAGGGCAACGGCGGGCTCAAGGCGATCGACGAATCGTTCATCATCGGCGCGCTCTCGCTGGTAATCTGGACGATCACGCTGCTCACCACGATCAAATACGTGCTCATCGCCATGCAGGCGGACAACCACGGCGAGGGCGGCATCTTTTCGCTTTACTCATTGGTCAAGCACTGCGGCAAATGGCTGATTTTTCCCGCCATGCTCGGCGGCGCGGCGCTGCTGGCGGACGGTGTGCTGACCCCCGCCGTTACGGTTACCACCGCGATCGAGGGTCTGCGCAGCATCCCCTCGATGAACTATTTTCTCGGCGCCGGACAGGCCAAGGTGGTGATCATCACGCTGCTGATCATCGCGCTGCTGTTCTCCGTGCAGCACGCCGGCACCAGCCGAATCGGCAAGGCCTTCGGCCCCGTGATGCTGCTGTGGTTCTCGTTTTTGGGCGTCAGCGGTCTGCTGCACGTCATTTCCCTGCCCGCGGTGCTGCGCGCATTCAACCCTCTCCACGCGGTGCAGGTGCTCCTCAGCCCGAACAACAAGGCCGGCTTTATGATCCTGGGCAGCGTGTTCCTCGCCACCACGGGCGCGGAGGCGCTCTATTCCGACATGGGGCACGTCGGGCGCGAAAACGTCTACGCCAGCTGGCCCTTTGTCAAGCTCTGCCTGATCCTCAACTATCTCGGTCAGGGCGCCTGGATCATCCAGAACCGCGCGAATGCATCCGTCTCCTATCTCAGCGACCTCAATCCCTTCTTCCTGATGCTGCCGGAGCTGCTGCGCCCCTTTGCCGTCCTGCTGGGCACCACCGCGGCAATCATTGCCTCGCAAGCGCTGATCACCGGGTCGTACACGCTGGTGTCCGAAGCAATCCTGCTGGATCTGCTGCCGCATCTGGAGATTCGCTATCCCGCCGACACCAAGGGTCAGCTTTACATCGCAAAGGTCAACCGGATCCTCTGGATCGGCTGCAGCCTGGTCGTGCTTTACTTCCGCTCCGGCGCGCGCATGGAGTCGGCTTACGGTCTTGCCATCACCGTAACCATGCTGATGACCACGACGTTGATCTTCATTTATCTGCGCAAGCTGCGTGGAAAGGGCGCGCTGTCCTATGCGGTGCTGCTGGTCTTCGGTACGATCGAGGCGGTGTTTTTCCTCTCCAGTCTGGGCAAGTTCGCCCACGGCGGCTATGTTACCGTGATCCTCACGCTGCTGCTGCTGGCGGTCATGGTGGTGTGGTACCGCGGCACGCAGCTGGAGCGCAAATACAACGTCAAGCTCAGCCTGTCCGACTATATCCCCCATCTCCGCAGCCTGCACGACGATCAGGAGATTCCCCTGCAGGCCAATAATCTGGTGTATCTGGAGGGGAAGCGGCACGGCGATCTGATGGACCGCGACATCCTCTATTCCATCCTCGACAAGGACTCCAAGCGTGCCGACGCCTATTGGTTTATCAGCGTCAACGTGCTCAACGAGCCGGACACGATGACCTATTCGGTCGACACCTACGGCACGGACTTTATCTATCGCATCACGCTGAATCTGGGCTTTCACTGCTCGCCGCGCGTGAACGTATATCTGCGTCAGATCGTGCAGGATCTGCAATCAAGCGGCGAGCTGCCCGTGCAGAATAAGAAGTACTCCATCTATGATTCCTCCACGGTCGGCAACTTCAAATTCTGCATCATCGGCAAGTCCGTCCCCACCAAGACGGAGCTGTCCCCGCTCGATGAGCTGGTGCTCCGCACCAAATACGCCGTCCGCAAGGTTGCCGGCTCCAAGGTGGAGTGGTACGGGCTGGACAACTCCAGCCTAATCGTCGAGCGTGTACCGCTGATCACCGGCGGTGGCGCCGGCGTCAAGCGGATCCGCCGCGTGCGTGCGGAATAAAACGGGCAAATAAAGGGAGGCTGCGTATCGCACGATACGCAGCCTCCCTTCGTTTTTCAGTCTCCGCGTCCCGGCGCTTCCGCCGCAGTCCTTTCGATCAGCTTCAGCTTCTCCGCGCGGGAGAGCCGCTTGATCTCGGCCTCGCGCCGCAGCGCAGCGCTCTTATCGCCAAGCTCCTCCCGGTACACCACGCGCAGTGGGCCGCGTCCCCGCGTGTACTTTGCGCCGGTCCCGATTTGATGCGCGCGCAGCCGCCGCTCCACGTCTGCCGCGATACCGGTATAAAGCGTGCCGTCTGCGCAGCGCAGGATATAAACCCAAAAGCTCATGGCACTCAGTACCTCAGCATCCCCAGGCCGCTGAGCACGCGATAGAGTGTGGCGGCAGCCTGCTCGCGCGTAACACTCTCCCGCGCAGGGAGATTCTCCAGCCTGTCCGCCAGCATGGTCTCATAGCTGCCGTGCGCGTCGCGCACGTAACTGCACAGCGCGGCAGCGCCCACGCGCGCCCAATCCGCATAGGAATCCGGCGTCAGGTCTGCGTCAAGCCCCTGCTCGTCCACGATCCGGCCATATTCGCAAAAGCGGAAGTTGAGCAGGGCGGCAAAGCGCGCCATGATCGTGATAAACTGCTCCTGCGTCAGCGGCGCGTCGGGCGCAAAGCATCCGCCGCCCACGCCCTTGACCAGTCCCAGCGCCGCCATCGCGTTGACCGCAGGGCAGAACCAGTCGCCGCTGCGCACGTCGGCAAACGTGTCGTCGATGCGCGTGGTAACCTCCATCGCCTGGGCAAGCATGGCGCACAGCTCTGCGCGCGTCAGCGCGGCGTCGGGGCGGAAGCGCGCGCCGTCGTCGCCGCGCAGAATGCCCTGCGTGGCGAGCGCGTTGATCTCCTGCGCATAGCCGCTGGCGGAAAGATCCCCAAACCAGCGTCCGGTATAGGGCACGCCGCAAAGTCGGGCAGCTTTCCTGGCGTCGCACGGCGTCGTCTTGCCGTCTTTCCCGTATTCCAGCACCGTCTGCGGCGGCAGCGCGCCCAGCAGCGCGCAAAGGGCGGCGGCGTCATCGTGCGCTGCGGCAAGCTCCACGGAAAACGTCCGGCCGCACAGCGTAAGGCGCAGATACTCTCCCTCCTCCGGTCCTTGCGTGAAAAGCAGCTTTGCCGCCCGCTCTCCCAGCGCGGGGTCCATCGGCAGCGTCGGCAGTACGCCAAACACGTCCGGCGTATTGCCGTCCCCGCAGAAAAAGCGGTAGGCCGTCAGGCGCAGGGCGTCCCCTTCGAACAGCCCGACGGCAAATTCCCGGTCCAGCACGATCTGCGCCGTACCCTTGCCATAGCTGCGCGCGCCGATCAGTATCCCCGCGTCGCCGGCGCGGATCCCGCCGGCAAACAGCTCGGCCGCGCTGGCGGATTCGCCGTCCATCAGCACGATCACGGGGCGCTCGGTGCGACGCGGTTCAAAGGACCGCACCGGAACGCTCTCGCGCGTGCGGTCCAGGAAGTACGCATAGGTCCCCGGTCCGGAAAAGACGCCCAGCGCGTCCGCGGCAGACTGCGTCAGCCCGCCCGGATTGCCGCGCAGATCCACGATCCAGCCGTGTACGGCTGCGTCGTACTGCGTTACGGCCCGGCGGAAATACTCGGCGGTTTGGGTGCCGAAGCTGGCGCAGTCGATCCAGCCCACTTGCCCGTCCACCGCCGCGTTGGTGTTGCGGATCACGACCGTCTCGCGCACCACGCGCACGGTGCGCACGGCGCCGTCCTCTCCCTGCACGGCGAGCGTAACGACGGTACCCGGCTCTCCCAGCAGACGCTCGCGGTGATCCGGCTCGCCGGGCACGCAGGCCACACCGTCGATGCCGACGATCACCTCGCCGGCACGCAGGCCGGCCGCCTGCGCGCCGCCGCCATCGTAAACCGCAGCCAACTCAATGCCGCGCTCGCTGTAACGGACGCTCGCACCGATCCCGGTTACAGCGCTCTCATGCTCCACGCTCTGCGTAAAAGCGGCATACCGCGCGGCGTCCATATAGTAAGTATACGGATCCCCCAGGGCTTCGATCAGCTCGTCCATCGTCTCGGCGCGGTACGCCGCGGCAGGAAGCGGGTCAATGTAAAACGTCTCCAGCAGCTCCCGCGCCTGTTCCGGCGAGAGGGCGCCGACCGGCGCTGCCAGCAGCGCAAGTGTCAAAAATGCCGCCATCGCGCGGCGTAGCCACCGTCCCATCCCCAAATCTCCCTTCGTTCGGATTCTGACTGAGGATAGTATACCCGATCCCGTCCGGAATTGCAAAGGGTCGTTTGTCCGCCATCGCGCCCGCGCGATGACGCCTGCCCGTCTTTCGGCTCATTTTGCCATATTCGACGAAAAAAGGCGCCCAAATCTTCCCAAATTTTTTATTTCTTTTTCATATCGAATCTTGCAATTCTGCGACGCATCGTGGATAATAATAGTGGAAAATAATATCGCATGGCATGGACACGCGCCACGCCATCATTCTTAACAGGGCAAAGGAGGCTTCCTCATGCAACTGCTCCAGGATCGCATTCGCCGCGAGGGTCGGGTTCTGCCCGGCGAAATCATCAAGGTCGACGGGTTTTTAAACCATCGCGTTGACACGCAGCTGCTCGGTGCGCTGGCGGATGAGTTCGCAAAGTACTTTGACACCAGCAAAATCACTCTCGTGCTCACCGCAGAGGCCAGCGGCATTGCCCTGGCCACCGTCTGCGCGCAGAAATACGGCGTGCCGCTGCTGTTTGCCAAAAAAGCGAAGAGCGACAATATCGAAGGCGGGCTATATCAAAGCGACGTATTCTCCTATACCTATAAGAAAAAATTCACCTACATCGTCTCCCAGGAATGGCTCAGCGCAGACGATCACGTGCTGATCATCGACGATTTTATGGCCAAGGGCAACGCGATGCAGGGTCTGGTCGATCTGGTCAATGCCGCCGGGGCAACGCTGGAGGGGATCGGCGTAGCCGTGGAAAAGGGTTTCCAGGGCGGCGGCGACCTGTTCCGCCGTCTGGGCGTTCCGTACAAAGCGCTGGCCGTAATCGACCGTGTGGACGGTACCGACTTATTTTTCCGGGAGGATTGATCTATGAAAAGAGTTCTTGTTCTTGACTTTGGCGGGCAGTACAACCTGCTGGTTGCTCGCCGCGTGCGTGAGTGCGGCGTTTATTGCGAGATCAAGCCCTACCGCATCTCGATGGACGATATCCGCGCCTTTGACCCCGCCGCCATCATCTTCACCGGCGGCCCCGCCACCGTGTTTGAGCCCAATGCGCCCCGCCTGGACCCCGCCATTTTCGAACTGGGCCTGCCGATCCTCGGCATCTGCTACGGCGAGCAGCTGATGATCCATCAGCTTGGCGGCGCCTGCCGCAAGGCCACCGTGCGGGAGTACGGCAAAACGAAGCTGACCCACGACGGCACCAGCGCGCTGTTTGCCGGGATCGAGCCGACCTCCGTCTTCTGGATGAGCCACGGCGTCGAGGTGGAGCGTCTGTCCCCCGGCTTCCGCGCCGTCGCCGCCACCGACGGCTGCGCCTACGCTGCCATTGAGGACAGCGCGCGCAGGTTTTACGGTGTGCAGTTCCACCCCGAGGTGCTCCACAGCGTGCACGGCACCGAGGTGCTGAAAAACTTCCTGTACCGCATTTGCGGTCTTACGCCCGAGTGGACCATGGCGTCCTATGTCAACGAGGCCATTGCCGAGTGCCGCGCCAAGGTGGGCGACGGGCGGGTACTGCTGGCGCTCTCCGGCGGCGTGGACAGCGCCGTTGCCGCCGCGCTGCTCTACCGCGCGGTGGGGGACAAGCTGACCTGCATCTTCGTTGACCACGGTCTTCTGCGCAAAAACGAGGGCGACGAGGTCGAGCGCGCCATGCGCGACACGCTGGGAATGCAGATCGTCCGGGTGGACGCCGCCGAGCGCTTTTTGAGCAAGCTCGCCGGTGTAACCGATCCGGAGCGCAAGCGCAAGATCATCGGGGAGGAGTTTATCCGCGTATTCGAGGCCGAGGCCAAAAAGCTCGGCCGGGTGGACTTCCTCGCGCAGGGCACCATCTATCCCGACGTGGTGGAGTCCGGCGTGGGCGGCGAATCCGTCGTCATCAAGAGCCATCATAACGTCGGCGGGCTTCCGGATCACGTCGATTTCAAAGAGATCATCGAGCCGCTGCGCCGCCTGTTCAAGGACGAGGTGCGCCAGCTCGGCGTGGAGCTGGGTCTGCCGGAGACGCTCGTATGGCGTCAGCCCTTCCCCGGCCCCGGTCTTGCCATCCGGGTGATCGGCGAAATCACGGCGGAAAAGCTCGCCATCCTGCGCGACGCCGACGCGATCTTCCGCGAGGAGGTGGCCAAGGCCGGGCTGGACCGCAGCGTCAACCAGTACTTTGCCGTGCTGACCGATCTGCGCAGCGTCGGCGTGATGGGCGACGAGCGCACCTACGACTACACGCTCGCTCTGCGCGCCGTGGAGACGCAGGACTTCATGACCGCCGACTGGTCGCGTCTGCCTTACGATCTGCTGGACACCGTCTCCCGCCGCATCGTCGGCGAGGTCAAGCACATCAACCGCATCTGCTACGACATCACCTCCAAGCCCCCCGCCACGGTGGAGTGGGAATGAGGTACGAAAGTCAGAAAACCCAGTAAAATCAAGGCTTTCCGGCTTTACAATAGTTCCTTTGATAACAATTTGATAACAGTTGCATGATCTCCCTTTATTCTCCGTGTCAAGGGGTTTAGGGGTAAAAGAGTCATTCTTGACGGTTTGCGACTGGAACGATCCATATTATGAAAGCCCTTCGCTGTGGGTATGCAGCGAAGGGCTTTTTGTCGTTTATGAAGTATCGCATATAATGTTGCGCAATGATCTAAAAGGAAGCGCTTCAAGAAATTATGATAGGAGTTTTCGCTGACGTTTTATTTCTACGGTACTGATAACGATTGCCGCCGCAGTGAGAAGTGACAAGCCAATCCAATATACAAGGTTTGAAGTTGGGGCAAAAACACCCATAAGAGTATTGGTAATCCCATGAAGGATCATGCAAAAAATTATCGACCCTGAAACATTGTAGATTGCAGAAAGCCAAAAGCTTAGAAGAATGCCCAATACAGCAAAGGATGCAAAGGACATGCTTTGATGCGAATTGCCTTCTATAAACCAAAGCGGAATATGCCAACTCACCCAGATTGCACCGACAATCAGCGTGGCAGGAATATAGGGCATCTTTTTTTGAAGTAAAGGCTGAAGAGTGCCTCGCCATCCCAATTCTTCGTTTCCACCGTATAATACTGCCGCTTGCAGAAACACCGCCAACAGAATAATTGGAATCATAAAGGTAGGAGCTCCCTCAAAAGAAACGGATATACCATTGGATGAAAGTAGAAAAACTATGATTTCGGCTAAAGAAAAAGCCAACAAATACCAAATGGAATGTTTCTTGTACCCGGTAAGAAATTTTGCAAGCTTTTTCCAGGAAAAGCCACCGTCTAAGCAAGCACATGCTGCAATAGTAGGACCAAAACCTCCAACGGTAAATAAGACCATTGGAATGATATCGGATTCATTAAATGAAGTGAATTTAACAAGCAGAGTATCTCCCCACCAGCATACCCAAGTAACAAGAAAAGAAATAAACAGATATTTTATTAGTTTGTTATTCACTGCACATACCCTCATTTATCTTTCAGCTTATCCTTAAACGCTTCGACCAGTACGTCGCCCAGTTCCTGGGACGGCACTTTCGCTGTAATCTGCGTGTCATCGCATCAGGCTCTTTAGAAACGCTTTCATTTCATTGCTGATCCGTTCCTGCCGGAAGTTGTGGACGTAGTGGCCGCAATCCAGCTCTATGACCTTTTCATCTGACAGCCCGGAAGCAAATGCTTTTTGGCTTGCGCGCCAGTTTTCAATCCCCGTTCCTTTCCCGTCGGAAACGAACAGCAGCATCGGAATATCGGGCTTTGGCATCCCGTCAATCGTTTTACAGGCTTCGGGGATCGCCTTGCCCTCGTTGATAACGTCCTCGTTAGCGGCTATTTTGCAGCCGATTGCTTTGTACAGATTTTTTTCCTCTTGGGAAAGCGCCTGCGGAAGCGTGCCGTCTGTATAGAAAAACCGTACCAGCCCCAACTCCCGCGCAATGCCGGCGAGTCGTTCTCTGAAAACCATCGCGTCAAAATCAAAATGATCATACGCCCGCGGCGTCGCCATATCGAGCCCGACGATCGCCTCCACCTCGTCGGGATACGTCTGTGCCCACAGGAGCGCCTCCAATCCGGACATCGAGTGCGGGCAAAGCACGTAAGGTCCGGTCAGCCCCGCCTTTGAAAGCGCTTCCCGGTCCTGTCGGAGTATGGTGTCGAACGATCTTTCCTCGCCGGTGATATCACTGAATCCGTAGCCGAACTTTTCAATTACCACGATCCGGTAATCGTCGCTCAACAGGCTGTACAGGCTTTTGAAGTCAAGGATCGGGGAGGCGGTTCCCCCGCCGGAGAGGAATACGAGCGTCTTTTCCCCCTCGCCCGCAACGTAGAGGCTCATCGTATGACCGTCCACTTCCACGACTTGTCCAAGCGGTTTGAAAAGGGCTTTCTCGCTTTTCATCTTTACCCTGTGATAGGCGAATACCGCCAGCAGGAATACTGTCAGCAGCAGTCCCAGGGCGAGCAGCGCTTTGCCGGCAGTTTTCAGCGTTTTTTTCATGCAGCTCGATCCTCCCATTTTCAAATTTCATCACATTGTAACACGATAACGGCGTCTGTGCAAGCCTCCTGCTCCACGGCACGGCTTCTCTCTTTCCGCCGCAGTCAACTTTTTCTCGTTTGCGCCACTTTTGTCTTGAAATTCTGATAAAGGTATGTTACAGTAATTAGCGACTTCATTAAAGTGCAAAAACGTGCCGGGCGTTTTTCTCCGCCGCCCCTGTGAAACCCGCCGCGCTTCCCGGCAAGGTGTGAAAGTGTGTTTGCACGGAATCCGTGCAGAAAACCCCGTTGAGTCCGGGTGGTCGTGCTGTTCATCCTCTGCGTGCACAGTCCGGCCCGCCCGTATTCATACAAAAAACAGTATAGGAGAGAGAATAGGAGAGAGAACATGAAGTTAATTGAAAAGTACAACAGTACCAGCCTAATCCTTCGGATCGTATGCGGCCTTGTCCTCGGTATCGTCCTGGGCATTCTGTTCAAGAATGTGGGCGTGCTGACGCTGCTCGGCAACATCTTCGTCGGCGCTTTAAAGGCCATCGCCCCCGTGTTGGTATTTGCTCTGGTCGTTTCCTCGCTGGCACAGGGCAACAACAAGCTCGACAGCCGTTTTGGTCTGGTCATCGCGCTCTACATGATCAGCACGCTCCTCGCCTCGTTCTTTGCGGTGGTCATGAGCTTTATCTTCCCGCAGACGCTGATCCTCAGCGAGGCGGCAACAGCTGAGTCCGTCCCCACCGGCGTGGGCGAGGTGCTCTCGAACCTGCTCGTGAGCATGGTGAGCAATCCGATCGGCTCGATCGTTTCCGCCAACTACATCGGCATCCTGTTCTGGGCTGTGATCTTCGGCCTGGCGGCCAAGAAGCTCGCCGGTGAGAGCACCAAGAAGATGATGGAGGATCTGGCCAACATCCTCTCCACCCTGGTCCGCTGGATCATCAACCTGGCTCCGTTCGGTATCATGGGCCTGGTGTACACCAACGTCTCAACCAACGGTCTTGCCATTTTCAAGGACTACGGCAAGCTCCTGCTCCTGCTGGTCGGCTGCATGCTCGCTGTGGCGCTGATCATCGACCCGCTGCTGGCGGCGATCGTCCTCAAGAGAAACCCCTATCCCCTGGTCTTCCGCTGCCTGAAGGAATCCGGCGTAACCGCGTTCTTCACCAGAAGCTCCGCCGCGAACATCCCCGTGAATATGGCGCTTTGCGAAAAGCTGGGCATGGATAAGGATATGTACGCCGTGTCCATTCCTCTCGGCGCCACCATCAATATGGACGGTGCGGCGATCACCATCGCCGTGATGTCCCTTGCCGCGGCAAACACGGTCGGCATCAAGGTCTCCCTGGCGACGGCGCTGATCCTTGCGGTCATTGCCACGCTCGCAGCCTGCGGTACCTCCGGTGTTGCGGGCGGCTCCCTGCTGCTGATCCCGATGGCCTGCTCCCTGTTCGGTGTGGATCCGGACGTCGCCATGCAGGTTGTCGCCGTCGGCTTCGTCATCGGCGTGGTGCAGGACTCCGTCGAAACCGCGCTCAACTCCTCCGGCGACGTCATGTTCGCCGCAACCGCGGAATACGCCAAGTGGCTCAAGGAAGGCAAGCCGCTGCCCAAGTTCCTCGGCGGCACGATGGAAACCAAGGTCTAAGGCTTCCCGCGTCGGCATTCTCATCGCTGAAAAACGCCCCTCGCTGCAGCGCGCAGCGAGGGGCGTTTTCTTTATCCGTTCATCGCGGTTTTGCGCGGCCGGCCGCCGCGCCGTCCGACCCGCCGCCGGGCTTCAGCGTGATGCGTCCGGAAGCGGATTCCACCGCGCGCGGAAATAGTAGACCGTATAGAGTACGAAAAGCAGCAGGTTGTGGCTGATCATACAGCCCCAGGCTGCCACCAGCCCGTGCCCCCAAAGCTGCGTGAAGAGAAACGTGCCCACGATGCGCACGCCCCACATACCCGCCATGTTGAACACGAACGGCGCAACGGTCCTGCCCGCGCCCTGGAGCATACCCTCCAGCACGATACTCACACCGAAAAACGGCTCCGAGCAGGCCACCATGCGCAGCACCGTACTGCCCAGCGCAATCACCGCCGCGTCGCGGCTGAAGATACTCACCATCGTCGGTGCAAACGCAAACAGCAGCGCGCCGGACAGCAGCATCAGCCCTACCTCGCACGCGAGAATCACGCGCGTCTGGCGGCGCAGCTTGTCCGCATCCCGCGCGCCGATGGCGTTTCCCGTAAGCGTCGCGGCGGCCGCCATCATCCCGTAGCCGGGAATATAGAACGCAGACTCCACCGTGTTGGCGACGGTATGCGCACCGGTGGCAACCGTTCCGAGGGAATTGATCATCGCCGCAAACGCCACGTAACCCAAGCTGGAGCCAAAGCGCTGGAGCATATTCGGAATTGCCACGCGCAGGCAGGGCCGCAGCACGCGCGCATCCGGCCGGAGCGAATAGCCGCGCGGCGAAACCGTGCGGTGCCGCCAGAGCGCCCGCGTAATGGCGACTCCGCCCACCGTTACCGCGAGGGCGCTGGCCGCCGCAGCGCCCGTAACGCCCCAGCCGGCGCCCCAAATTCTGACCGTGCGCCCGAACAGGGAAACCGTGCGCGGCTCGTAAATCAGCAGATAATTCAGCGCCACGTTGATCAGATTCACGCCCACGCCCGTGCGCATCGGCGTTTTGGTATCGCCCGCAGCGCGCAGCACCGTACCGAAAATGATGCTTGCCGCGCGTGGGAGCATCGGAAGATAGAGGATGAAGAAATACCGCGCCGCCAGTTCCCGGATCGGCTCGGCTGCCTGCATCCACACCGGCACCCGGCTGCTCAGCGACAGGGTGATCGCCGTAGCCAATACGCCCGCGACGAGCACGGCCAGCACGCTTTGCGCCGCGGCGCGGCGCGCGCCGTCCTCATCCCCGCTGCCAAGCGACTGTGAAATAAACGCCAGGAAGCCCACGCCGAAAGCCGATAGCGTACTGCCCACCAGCCAGTTCACCGTGGTGGTGGCGCCCACCGCAGCGGTGGCCGACGTGCCCAGCGCGCCGACCATGGCCGTGTCAATATACTGCACGGCCGTCTGCATCATCTGCTCCAGCATCGTCGGCCATGCCAGCGCCGCGACCGTGGCAAGCAGCGCCCGGTCAAACAGGTTCCGTTGTCGATTTTTCCGCTCGATCATAATCCCTCGTGCGGGCGCAGGCCCGCCAAACAAAATTCGATTTATTATAGCAAGCGCCGCCGCGCTTTGCAAGGCTTACGCTGCGCGATTTCGCTTGCCTTTTCCGATCATTCCCATTATAATAAATGCGTCATTTTCTGTTGCTTATCGGTCTTGCGCGCCCCGCGCCGCAACGTAAAGGAGGTTTATTATGGCTCACATTTACACCTCTGCCGAGCAGTTGATCGGCAAAACCCCCCTGCTGGAGCTTACAAATCTGGAAAAAGCGTTGAATCTGCACGCCCGGATTCTGGCGAAGCTGGAATTCTTTAATCCCGCCGGCTCCGTCAAGGACCGCGTCGCCCGCGCGATGATCGACGACGCGGAAGCCCGCGGCGTCCTCCATCCCGGCGCAACGATCATCGAGCCGACCTCCGGCAACACCGGCATCGGTCTTGCCAGCGTGGGCGCAGCGCGGGGCTACCGCGTCATCATCGTCATGCCCGATACCATGTCGGTCGAGCGCCGCCAGCTCCTGCGCGCCTACGGGGCGGAGCTGGTACTCAGCGACGGCGCAGCGGGCATGGCCGGCGCGATCAAAGCAGCCGAGGAGCTTGCCGCACAGATCGAGGGCAGCTTTATTCCCGGTCAATTCGTCAATCCCGCCAACCCAAAGGCGCATTTTGAAACCACCGGGCCGGAAATCTATGCCGACACGGACGGGGCGGTGGATCTCTTCGTCGCAGGCGTCGGCACCGGCGGCACGCTGACCGGCACGGGAAAATATCTCAAGCACCGCAAACCCGGCGTAAAGATCGTGGCGGTCGAGCCGGCGGATTCCGCGGTGCTCTCCGGGAAGTGCGCCGGACCGCATGGGCTGCAGGGGATCGGCGCGGGCTTCGTCCCCGCCGTGCTCGATCCCGGACTCATCGACGAGGTCCTGCCCGTCGAGACGGAGGACGCCTACGCCCTCGCCCGGCAAATGGGCAAGCAGGAGGGTGTGCTGGTGGGTATCTCCTCCGGCGCGGCGCTGTGGGCGGCGGCCGCGCTGGCCCGGCGCAGCGAAAATGCCGGCAAAACCATCGTCGTTCTGCTGCCGGACGCCGGCGACCGCTATCTCTCGACGCCGCTGTTTGCCTGAGAAAACGGGCGGCAGGGCCGCGCTGCAAACTGCCTCGCCGCTAACGGTACGGCAAGCCCCCGAAAGCAATGCTTCCGGGGGCTTTTTGCTATTCGCCTTTCCGGTTCCTGTCGGAATCGGAGCGGTAAATCGCGGCAAGCTCATTGCGTTTTTTCTGCAGCTCTTCGCTTTTTTCGCAGCCGTTCTTTTCCGCCTGTACGGATTCCGCCGCCACGCGGCAGGCCTCCTGATAAAGCCGCGTCAGCTCGCGGATACGCGCGCTCATCTGCTGCATAATGCTCAGCACGGTGGCGGGCTTGTCCCGAAAATACGCGCCGAAGCTCTCGGCGGTAATGACGGCGGTCTGCGTCTTCTCCAGCGCCACCGCCGTGGTGGTGCGTGCGCGCGCCTCGACCAGCTCGATCTCACCGAAATAACTCTCAGCGTTGAGCCGTTTGACCAGCACCTCGTCCTTCGTGCCGTAGTGCTGATACAGCGCTACACTGCCGTAGAGAATGTCATACATGCACGCCTCATAGTCGCCCTCGCGGTAGATCACTTCGCCCTTGCGAAAAATACGTTCCATACGATCCGCCATATTGACGTCCCCTTTCTCTCTTGTCTTATGCTATGGGAATTATATCCGTACTCCCGCAAAAACGCAACCCAAAGCACAAATAGGCCCTTGCAAACGGCGCGCGCAAATGCTACAATGCCTCTCATACCACTTGAGGGGGCTGCGGCATGAGCTGGAGTGCAATGTTCTTTTTCAACAGCATATTGCTCGGCGTGGGTCTTGCGATGGACGCATTTTCCGTCTCGCTTGCCAACGGTTTGGGCGAGCCGGATATGTCCCGGCGCAGGGCGTGCCTCATCGCGGGGACGTTCGCCTTCTTCCAGGCGCTCATGCCGATGACGGGCTGGCTGTGCGTGCACACGCTGGTCGAGCGCTTTCGCGCGTTCGAGCGATTCGTCCCGTGGATCGCGCTGGTGCTGCTGCTCTACATCGGCGGCTCGATACTGCGCGTGGGATTGTGCGGCGGGGAGGCGGACGCCTCCGTCGGCGTCAGCGCAGGCGCGCTGCTGCTTCAGGGCGTCGCAACCTCGATCGATGCGCTGTCCGTCGGCTTCACTATCGCGGAGTACGGCCTGGCGATGGCGCTCGTCTGCTCGCTGATGATTGCGGCGGTAACCTTTGTGATCTGTATACTCGGCCTTCATATCGGTCGGCGCATGGGTACCAGGCTCGCGGGCAAGGCTTCGATTCTCGGCGGCGTCATTCTGATCGCCATCGGGCTGGAAATCTTCATCAAGGCGAAATTCTTCTGACCGGAGCAAAACTGAAAAAGGACACAACCATTTGGGGCACCCTCCACAGGGAAGGTGCCCCTATCGTATGTTTGCGCTCATCTCCGCAGTATCTTAGCAAAACTGGAAGTTGTCAATACTTTTTCGGCAAATTTTTAGGAAGAATCCAGTCGGTTAATCCATATATCTGCAATTCTTCTATTTTTTCATCGTAATCTGCTTCCGAATAAGGTCCGTATATCGTACCGTCCACGGAGAGTATGTAGTAATCTATATCTCCATGAGGTTCCTTCCAATAATCATTTTCATCGGGTGTGCTCTCTTCATGCTGTACACAGATATAATTATCGTTATATCGTATGGCATATACTTCTTCAGGAATGATAATTGGACCACCATTTCCGGGCTCGGAAGGCTTGATAATAGAAATTCCATGCACATTCGCACGACATACCTCATAGCCACCAGGCAATGGTTCACTACTCCAATCACCCAAGCCAGCACATCCGCATAGCAATGTGAGAGTTAAAAGCAAGGTAATAAACAGAGCCAATTTCTTCATGTTCTACCTCCACAAATCCCGATTTGTTGGGATGATTATACCATTCCTATTCGGCATAGTCAATTGCATCCAAATATGCAATACTTTTATTGTTTTACTCTCAAAGAGCAGGAAGGGGACACTTCCTTACGAGGTGCCGTCATCCGGCGCGCTTTTTCTTTTTCAATCCTTGAGCTGCGAGCAGTCCATGGGTTTTCCGATCAGCGTCTCCAGCGCGTGATCAAGCGCGGGCAGCACCGCCTCCAGATTTTCCTTTGCCGCCTTGGGGCTGCCGGGGAGATTGATAATCAAGCTGCTGCCGCAAATCCCCGCCGCCGCGCGCGAGAGCATCGCGCGCGGGGTAATCTGCATCGAGGCGCAGCGCATCGCCTCCGGTATGCCGGGGACGAGCCGCTCGCACACGGCGATCGTGGCCTCCGGCGTTACGTCCCGCGGGGCAAGGCCCGTGCCGCCGGTGGTGGCGATCAAGGCAACGCCGTCCTGCGCGGCCCGGCGCAGCGCGCGCTCGATCTGCTCCTGCTCGTCCGGCACGAGGTCAATTTCGTCCACCGCGTAGCCCGCTGTGGTCAGAAGCTCGCGCACCAGCGGGCCGCCCATATCCGCGCGTTCGCCGCGGTAGCTGCGGTCGCTGACGGTAATGACTCTGGCTGTAAACACGGCTGTCCTCACTTTCCAAAGGGGCAGAGCGGGTAGTGGCAGGGCTTGCAGCCGAGGCACAGCCCGCCCTCTCCCATCTGCGTGAAATCCTTTTTCTCCATCATAACGCCTGCCGCGATGCGCGGCAGGGCCAGATCGAAAATCGTCGCCGCCGCGTACATCACACAGCCCGGCAGGCCCAGGATCGGCATGCCGTCGTCGAAATAGCCCAGCAGAAACATCGCCCCGGGCAGCACCGGCGCGCCGTAGGTAACGATGCGCGCGCCGCTTTGTTTGATCGCGCCGGGCGTGTTGTCGTCCGGATCGACGCTCATCCCGCCGGTGCAGAGAATCAGATCCAGATCTTTTTCCCGCATGGTGCGGATGGCGGCGAGGATATGCTCCAAGGCGTCGTCCACCGTGATATGCTCGGTCATCTCGATGCCGTAAACGCCGAGCTTGCGCTCCAGCACGGGGGTAAAGGCGTCCGCAATGCGGCCGTGGAACACCTCGCTGCCCGTGGTGATGACGCCCGCGCGGCGCAGCTTGTAGGGCAGCAGCTCCAAAATCGGTTTTTCTCCGACGATACGCTCCGCTGCGGCGAGCTTCTCCTCCTCGATCACCAGTGGGATCACGCGCGTGCCGCACAGCTTGTCCCCCGGCTGCACCGGCGTATCGCCGCGGCGCGTGGCAATCATCAGCTCGTCGATGGCGTTGACCGCGTTGAGCTTTTCCCGGTCCACGCGGAACAGTCCCGCGCGCGCGGCGCACAGCTCGATCTTGCCCTCCTTGACGGCGCTGCGCTCCATGCCGTCATTGAGGCACAGGGCGCACATCCGCTCCGCCGCGTCGTTTTCGTGCAGGATGCCCTCGCGCATCTCCCAGACGTAGAGATTCTCCTTGCCCATCGAAAGCAGCACCGGGATATCCGCCTCCGTTACGATATGGCCCTTGCGAAAGCGTGCGTCCTTGTATTCGCCGGGGATGATCTGCGTCATATCGTGGCAGAGCACCTGTCCCACGGCGTCCTCGGTCCGAATCAGCTTCATCTTGTTTCCTCCTCCACTGTGATCGTATCGCCGGCGCGGATCGTTCCCTCCTCGCGCACGACGGCGAAGACGCCCTCCGTCGGCATGACACATTGGCCGGTCGTGCGGCGGATGGCGCAGTCGTTGTGGCACTCCTTGCCGATCTGCGTAATCTCAAGCAGCGCCTCCCCCACGCGCAGCAGCGTGCCGACGGGCAGCGATTTCAGCTCGATCCCCTCGCTAAGGACGTTCTCGGCAAAATCTCCGGCGGCAAGCGTAAAGCCCAGCGCGCGCATTTTATCCACGCTCTCGTTCGCCAGCAGGCTGACCTGCCGGTGCCAGTTGCCTGCGTGCGCGTCGCCCACGATGCCGTGCCGGCAGCGCAGTATAATCTGCGCGACGGGGTGTTTTTGGGTCCCCTTCCGTTCGCTGATGCAAACGGCCACAACGCTTGCCATCGCTCATTCCTCCCTGAAAAAATCGCCGCTTTTCCCGCCGGACTTGCGCAGCAGGCGAATATCGGTGATCTCCATGTCCTTTTGCAGCGCCTTGCACATATCGTACACGGTCAGCGCCGCGGCGGAAACCGCCGTCAGCGCCTCCATCTCCACACCGGTTTCCCCCTTGCAGCGCACCGCAGCGCGAATCTCCACGCTATCCTCCGTCAGCGCAAAGCGCACGTCCACGCCGGTCAGCGCGATCGGGTGACACATTGGGATCAGCTCCCAGGTGCGCTTGGCGGCCAGGATACCCGCCACCTGTGCCACCGCCAGCACGTCGCCCTTCGGCGTTCCGCCGGTGCGGATCGCCTCCACGGTGGACGGCAGCATTTTCACCCGTCCCGCGGCGACCGCCTCGCGCAGCGTGGGCGGCTTCTCGCTCACGTCCACCATGCGGGCACGCCCCTGCGCGTTCAAATGTGTAAAATCCATCTCATCCTCCGATCTCGTTCATCGCGCGCGGCGTTTCGCTGCACTCGCACTGTGTCAGCCGATGTCCCGCGGGCTTGCGCGCAGCCGCCTCGCGGATCGCCTGCTCCAGCGCCGCGCCGTGTTTTCCGCGCAGCGGAAACTCCGCCGCGGAATGCAGGCAGGGCTTGAGCTTGCCGTCCGCCGTAACGCGGATACGGTTGCACCGCGCGCAAAAGCACCCACTCATGGCGCGAATCAGCCCCACCGTGCCCCGGCTGCCCGGCACGCGGTACAGCTCCGCCACGCCGTCGCCACCGATCATTTCCAGCTCCGGCACGGCGGTAAGCACCGCCTGTGCCGAGAGGAACCGCTCGCGCGGCCAAGCCGCACACACCCCCATGGGCATCAGCTCAATAAAGCGCACGCAGTAGTCCGTATCCTTCGTCAGCGCGGCAAAGTCGCGGATCTCATCGTCGTTGATTCCGCCGAGCAGAACGACGTTGAGTTTGGTGTTTTCAAATCCCGCCTCCCGCGCGGCGGCCAAGCCGCGCTGCACGTCCGCCAGCGTCCCCCGCCGTGTGATGGAGCGAAAGCGTGTGGAATCAAGGGAATCGACGCTCACGTTCAGCCGGTCTACCCCGGCGCTTCTGAGCTCCTTTGCCATTGCGGGCAGGAGGCTGCCGTTGGTCGTAAGTGTCAGCTCCTCCAGTCCCTCGACGGCGCGCAGCATACGGCACAGCGATACGATCCCGGGCCGCAGCAGAGGCTCTCCTCCCGTCAGGCGGATCTTCTTCACGCCGCAGCGCACCGCCGCGGCGCCGATTTCAGCAAGCTCCTCCAGGCTGAGGATCTCGCTGCGCGCCTTTTTGCACACGCCCGCCGCGCTCATGCAGTACACGCAGCGGTAGTTGCAAAGGTCCGTTACCGAAAGACGCAGGTATTCGATTTTCCGTCCGAAGGCGTCTTGCATCTCTTCTCCTTATCCCGTCGTATCAACCAGCGGCATCACCTGTCCGGGCGCAACCGCCACGCACAGCGTTTCAGGCCGGCCCAGCGCGTTCCACCGCGCCGCGCCCAGCTCGATACAAAGCTGCGCGCTCCCGTTTTGGGGCAGCAGCAGCAAAATCACGTTCTCGCCGTCCGGGACCGCGCGCAGCACGCGGCAGACGATCGCGTTCGCCTCCTCCGGCACGGCGACGTGGAAATTGCGCACGCCCACGCAGTTCGCCGCATCGGGGATCTCCTGCGCGCTCGTCAACGTAACGCCCCAGTCGGCGCACAGCGCACGGTGCGCGTCCATGCGGCGCGCCTTCGAGTAGTTTTTGCAGCCGGTCAGCAGCGCGGCGCTGCGGCTGCGCGGCGCGCGCAGCAGCGTTTGCACGCTCTGTTTTTCCTCGCTGCGGCCGTTCGTCAGCACGCAAACCGTGTCGCACAGATGGCAAACCTCCTCGCGGCTGTGCGAAACGAAGAGAATCTCTCCGTCAAAAGCAGCGAGCGCGTCCAGCAGCTCCAGCTCAAGCTGCCACTTGAGAAAACCGTCCAGCGCAGACAGCGGCTCGTCGAGCAGCAGCAGCTCCGGCTCGCCGGCCAGAATCCGCGCGAGCGCCGTGCGCTGCTGCTGTCCGCCGGAGAGTTGATGCGGCTTGCTGCGCGCCTGCTCCTCCAGATGAAAGGCGCGCAGCTTTTCCGCCACGATCCGCTCCCGCTCGGCGCGGGGCCTGTCGTGTGCCCCCAGCGCGATATTCTGGGCGACGGTCATGTTGGGAAAGAGCGCGTATTGCTGGAACAGATAGCCCACGCGCCGCTGCTGCGGCGGCAGGTTGATGCGTCGCTCGCTGTCGAACAGCGTGCGCTCACCCAATACGATCCGCCCGCGGTCGGGCGTCTTTACGCCGGCAATGCATTGGAGCGTTACGCTCTTGCCGCAGCCCGACGCGCCCAGCAGCGCCAGCTTTTCCCGCTGCGTTTCAAAATGTACGTTTAGCGAAAAATCCCCCAGGCGCTTTTCGATATCGACCTTCAGCATTTGCCCACCCCCTCGCGCCGCTCCAGCAGGTTGACCGCCAGCAGCACCACCGCGGAAATGGCGATATTTACCAGCACCCAGCGCAGCGCCAGCGCGTCGTTTCCGATGCTCCAGAGCTGGTAGACCTCGGTGGCCACCGTGGCGGTGCGCCCCGGGGAGTAGCCGGCAATCATGCTGGTCGCACCGTATTCGCCCAGCGCGCGGGCAAAGGCCAGCACCGCCCCGGCCAAAATGCCGGCGCGGCAACAGGGCATGCGGATGCACCAGAAAATATAGGTGTTGGAAAGGCCCAGCGTCTGTCCCGCCAGCGTCAGCGTCTCGTCAAATGCCTCGAACGCGCCGCGCGCCGTGCGGTACATCAGCGGGAAGACAATCACGCTGACGGCGAAGATCGCCGACCACCACTGCATCGTCAGGCGCGCTCCGAAGTGTGCCATCGCCCAGGCGCCAAGGATGCGGCGCGGACCGAGCACGCGCAGCAGCAGATAGCCTACCACCGTCGGCGGCAGCACCAGCGGCAGCGTGAGCAGCACGTCCAGCGCGCCCTTGACGGCGCGCGGCAGCTTTGCGATATAATACGCCGCGGCGATGCCGGCGAAAAACACGATCACCGACGAAATCGCCGCAATGCGCAGGGAATTGAGCAGCGGAAACCAGTTCATAAATCGCTCCTTGTACGCCTTTCAAAAAGCACAGGACGCCGGGGCGGGCTCTCCCGCTCCGGCGGGGAGATTCGGTTGCCTGTGATCACCTGCAATCAGGCGCTTTCTTCATCAGAGGCTTCTTCTCTGAAAATTGTGGGGTGGGTTTGGGAGGGGATTGGTATCCCCTCCCGGTCTGTTTCCATCATGGCGCGCCATCGGCGCGCTGCTGCAGGGATCAAGAATTTGATCCTTGCAGCGGAGTAAAGCCCACCGCTTCAAACACCGCGCCGGCCGCGTCGGTCTTGAGATAGTCGAGGAACGCCTTCGCCTCGTCGGGATGCTCGCTGACGTTCAGGACCGCCGCCGGGTAGATGACCCGACCGCACATATCCGCCGTAGCGGTGTCCACCACGGCGAGGCTTGCCGAGCAGGCATCGGTTGCATAGATGACGCCGCAGTCCACCGCCGCCTCTGCCACCTGCGCGGCAACCTCCTTGACATTGGAGCCGTAGGTCAGCACGCCGGCGTCGGCCAGCGCCTGCTCGTCCAGACCGTAGTAGTCAAAAATCTTCTGCGTGTACTGGCCGACGGGCACGTCGCTGTTGCCCATGGCGAGCAGCACGCCGCCGCTTTTGAGCGCCGCGGCCAGCGCGTCGTAGGAATCGATCCCCTTGGGGTTGCCGTCCGGCACGCACAGCGCCACCTTGTTCTCCAACAAATCGCAGCGCGTATCGGAAAGGACGAAGTCCAGTTGCTCCGTATTCACCGCAGGATCGGCCTTGCTGTCCAACTGATTCATCTGCTTGGGCGACGCAGAGAGAAACAGATCGCACGCTGCGCCCTCCTGAATCTGCGTCTTGAGCTTGCCGGAGGAGTCGAAATTGAACCGCAGCGTTACGTTCGGCGCCACCTCGCGGTACTTTTCCGCGATCTCGGTCAGCGTCTCCGTCAGCGACGCAGCGGCAAATACCGTCAGCTCGACCGGCTCTCCCGTCTGCGCCGGCTCCTCCGATGGAGAATTCTCTTCCTTTCCTGCGCCGCAGCCGGTCAGCAGCGTACAAAGCAGCATCCCGACAAGAAGCAACGATAAAACTCTTTTCATAAAAACCTCCTCGTTATTCATCGCAGCAAATCACGCTTTGCAAAGCAATTACTGATTACAGATTAATTATACCGGACGTCCCCTCCCGGCGCAAGCCACATGTTCCGTATTGCAGAACGCTTATATGGTTATACGGAATTTTTCTTGTTTTTTGGTAAAAACCGTGCTATGATGCGCATGAGGTGATCCCATGCAAACGGAAACGAAGGGTAATCAGGTGCGCTCCGTCGCCAAGGCGATGGAGCTGCTCGAAGCGCTGCTCGCGCGCCGCGCGCCGATGACGCTGCGCGAGCTGGCCGGCGCGGTCGGCTATCCGAAAAGCACCGTACACGCGCTGCTTTCCACCCTGCGCGAGCACGGTATGGTCGCCCAGGGCGAGGATGGGCGCTATACGCTGGGCATTCGGCTGTTTGAGTGCGGCTGCGCCGTGTCGGACAGTTGGGATCTGTCCCGCACCGCGCGGGCCTATTTGGAAAAACTGGCGGATGAGACCGGCGGCAGCTCGTTCCTCTCCGTGCTGGAGGACGGCTACGTGATATCGCTTGACCAGTGTACGGGCGGCAGCGGCGTGCAGGTCGTGCCGGAGGTCGGCTTTCGCCTGCCCCTGCACGCGACCTCGCAGGGGAAGCTGCTGCTCGCCACGCTCCCGGATCACGAGATCGTCCGGCGTATGCAGCGCGTCGGCATGCCGGTTTTCACCCCGCACACGATCGCGGACGTGGAAACGCTGCTTTCCCGCGCTGCGGAGATTCGTGCGCGCGGCTATGCGGTCGAGGACGGGGAGTATAAGATCGGCCTGCGCTCCGTATCTGCGCCGGTGTACGACGTAAATGGGCGGGTCTGCTGCGCGATCGGCGTAGTGGGGCTTTTTCGCAAGGTGAGCTCCGAGGAGTTCCAGCGCATCATCGGGCAGGTCGCCCGGCACGCACAGCGGCTGTCCCGCGCGCTGGGCTATCACGGCGGCGAGCGGGTGTAAGCGCGCTGTGCGGAGGAAAAGCGTTTCTCGAAAGGAGTATCGTATGGAAATCGTACTGCATCCCATCGGCGCACGGGACGTCCGCGCCGCGCTGCCGGCGCGGCGGGCGGACGGACACAAGGGCACGTTCGGCAAGCTGCTGATCGTCGGCGGCTCGGTGGGTTACACCGGCGCGCCGTACCTCGCTGCGGAGGCGGCGGTGCGCTCCGGCTGCGGGCTGACCTATCTGGGCGTACCGTCGTACATTTGGGCGGTTGAGGCGGTCAAGTGCGTATCCGCCATGCCGTTTCCCCTGCCCGACGCGGAGGGCAGGCTGTGCGCGGATGCCTGCGAACCGATTTTGCAGCGTCTCGCCGCCTGCGACGTGCTCGCGCTCGGTCCGGGGCTTGGCCGCAGCGCAGGCGTGGATGCGCTGGTGCAGCGCGTGCTGCACGAATGCCCGCTGCCGCTCGTGCTGGACGCAGACGGGCTCAACGCGATCGCGGAAGATCTCTCCGCGCTGGACGCGCGGCGGGATCGCCCGACGGTCCTCACACCGCACGACGGGGAATTCGCCCGCCTGAGCGGATATTCCCTGTCGGAAATCGACGGGCCGCGGCGCGCCGAACTGGCACGGGAATTTGCCGTGCGCCACGGCTGCGTGCTGGTGCTCAAGGGCCACCGCACGATCGTCGCGCGGCCGGACGGCACGCTGCTCGTCAACACGGCGGGCGGCTCGGCGCTGGCCAAAGGCGGCAGCGGCGACGTGCTCACCGGTGTGATCGCCGCGCTGCTGTGCCAGGGCGCGGCGGCGGCAGACGCCGCCGCCTGCGGCGTCTGGCTGCACGCTCGCGCGGGCGACCTGTTGACAGAGGAGCTGAGCGCCTATTGCGTTACGCCGCAGGATGTGGCGACGCGCGGCCTGGCCAGGGCGTTTTGCGAGGTCCTCGGCCAACAGGAAAAACCGTCCCTTTGAAAAACCGTGAGTCTTTGCTCCCAAACGATAACAAACAGGCGCGGCCGAAGGGAGGCCCTTCGTAAAGAAGTGTCTCCTTCCTGCTCTTTGGGAGTTAACAATAGAAGCTATT
>CAMZIO010000015.1 GCA_947307255.1 uncultured Clostridia bacterium
GGCTTGGCGCACGCGCGCCAACGCGCAGCGGCGCGCTCGCGCGCCGCCTCATCCGGCGGTGTGATGCGCCCGAGCAGTTCGTTCAATTCCATCTTCGTTCCCTCAACGTCCATGATACTTCTCCGCCGCGGCGATCCATCGCGCGGCCAGCGCCGGTCTTCCCGCAAGATACAAATGCGGAAAGCCTGCGTACAGCGTGGGGCTCGTAAAGCCGCAGCGCCAGGCGCGGTGCGACACCGGTTTTTCCATCGTCAGCGCCGCGCCGCAATCCGTGCTCTCCCAGTGGTGGAACTCGTGCGCGGGCACGTCCTCCCCCGCGCGGAACAGCAGGCTGTCCTCCTGTGCGCGCAGCACACCGTAGCCAAAGCGCACCAGCTTCCCCGCGTCTTCACTCTCTCCGGGCAGCGCGCCCGCCATTGGATACCGTTCGCCCGCAGGCGTGCGCAGCGCGCGCCCCAGATACAGAAAACCGCCGCACTCGGCCACCGTCGGCATACCGCCGCGCACCGCCGCGCAGACGCTGCGGCGCATCGGCTCGTTCTCCGAAAGCGTTTTGGCGTACAGTTCAGGATACCCTCCGGGCAGATACAGTGCGTCCACGCCCGCAGGCAGCGCACCGTCGTGCAGCGGGGAAAATGGGACAAGCTCCCCGCCGCAGCGTTGCAGCGTTTCCAGCGTCTCGGTATAGGTAAAGCAAAACGCCTCGTCCCGCGCCAGCGCGATGCACACCCGCGGCGGCACAGCTTCTTCTGCCGCGACCCGTTCCCGCTCACGCTCGCACAGCGCAAAAAGGCGCGGCAGATCCACGTTTTCCTCCAGCGCCCGCGCCAGACCGCCCAGGCGCTGCCCCAGGTCCGCAATCTCCCCGGCGGTCAGCAGGCCCAAGTGCCGCGCGGGGATCTGCGCCGCAGGCAGCGGCGGCAGGCAGCCGAGCACCGGCACGCCCGTCTCGCGCTCCAGCGCAGGGGTCAGCGTGCGGCAAAGCGCGGGGCTGCACTCGTTCAAAATCACGCCTGCGATCCGGCCGTCCGGCCGGAAATCCCGCACGCCGCGGATCTGCGCCGCCAGCGACAGCGCCGCGCCTCTGGCGCGCAGCACCAGAATCACCGGCAGGTCCAGCGTCCTTGCAACGTGATAGGCGCTGGCGCGGTCGGTCGTACCGCCCAGGCCGTCGTAAAAGCCCATGGCTCCCTCGCACACGGCGGCGCCGTGCGTGCCGCACCAGCGGGCAAACAAGGCGCGCAGGCGCGCCTCCTCCGTGAAAAACAGGTCTAAATTGTGGCTCTCCACGCCGAGCACGGCGCGGTGAAACGTCGGGTCGATGTAGTCCGGCCCGCATTTGAACGCGCAGGGGTCCAGCCCCCGCGCGCGCAGCGCGTACAGCAGCGCGCAGGTAACGACGGTTTTGCCGCTGTTCGACGTCGGCGCGGCGACCATCATGCGGATCATGCGTCCTCCCCCCGTTTGGCACAGATCAAAAAGACCGGATTGTTGGCCAGCAGCAGATGCAGCTCTCCCGCGCCGCGCGTGCGGCTGACGGAGATCTGCGTAACCTCGGCGTCCAGTCCGTGCGCAGAGAGCGCGGCGACGGCCGCGGACAGCGTTTCCAGCGCAATGGCGGAAATGCAGATGCGCACGGCGGGATTTCTGGACAGCGCCGCATCCACGATCGTGTCCAGCACACCCTTCGACCCGCCGATAAACACCGCGTCCGGCGCGGGCAGATCGGCCAGCACCTCCGGCGCGCGGCCGGATACGAGCGTCAGGTTCCACGCGCCGAAGCGCGCGCGATTCTGCGCGATCAGCGCGCAGGCCTCCTCACTGCACTCCACGGCGTAGGCGCGGCCGCGGCGGGCGGCCAGCGCCAGCTCCACGGCCACGCTGCCCGTACCCGCGCCGACGTCCCAAACGGTGTCGTCCTCGCGCACGGCCAGCTTTCCCAAAGCGGCGGCGCGCACCTCCTGCTTGGTCATCGGCACCCCGCCGCGCAGGAATGCCCCGTCCGCAATACCGCCGCTGCGCGGCGCGCAGGGCCTTGGCGCGGGGGCAGCCAGCAGCACGGAAAGCGGTGCAAAGCGCGCCTCTGCACACGCGCGCGCCGTGGCGCGGACGATTCGCTCATTCGGATAGGAGAGATTCTCCCCCACCGTAACGGGCAGATCACCGAGTCCCGCCTCTGTCAGCGCGCGGCACAGCGTGGCGGGCGTAACGGCCCCACCGGTGAGGAAAAACGCGCGCTTCCCCTGACTCACCGCGCTGACGGCATCGCACGCCGTCCCGTGCGCCGAGCACAGCAGCCAGTCCTGCCACGGCTCGCCCAGCCGCGCAGAGAGCAACTGCACGCTGGAGATACCCGGCAAAATCCGGAAGGGGATCTTCGCCTCGCGCAGCAGCGCGGCAAGCGGGGCGCAGCCGGAGTAAAACCCCGTGTCGCCGCTGAAGACCACGCACGCCGTCTCCGCCGCGGCGGATAGCAGATGCGAAACGATCTCCCGTGCGCGCACCGCCGCAATGCGGTTTTCCGTGCAGCCCTCCGGCAGATCCTCCAGCAGACGCGGCGCGCCGAGAATCAGCGCCGCGCACGTCAAGGCCTGCCGTCCCTCGGCCGTGATCGTCGCCTGCGTACCGCAGCCGAGGCCCACCAGCGTTACTTGCATCGTATCAACTCCTCGCATTCCGAAACGATTTCATCAAAGCTGACCCCGTCCTCCTGCGGGCGGCGGATCAGCACGAGCGTCGCCCCCGCGGCGCACGCGGCGGCACGCTTTTCCGCAAAGCCGCCGGCTCTGCCGCCGTCCTTGGTAACGAGATAGGCAATCCCATACTGGCGCAGGGTCGCCTCGTTCATTTCACGGGAAAAGGGGCCCTGCATCGCAATGACGTTGCGGTGCGGGATGCCCGCCGCCTCACAGGCGGCGAGGGATTCGTGCGAGGGAAGCACGCGCGCGTAGAGCCGGTGCACGCCCAGCGCGGCAAACGCGCCGAGCTCCTTGGCGCCCGTGGTGAGCAGGACGTTCCCCTCCCGCACGCGCAGATAGGCCGCCGCCTCCGCCGCAGACGAACCCTCCACCGCGCCGGCGCTTTCGCTGCGCGCGCGCAGCAGCCTGCGGTACGGCACGCGCGCCGCGGCACAGGCCGCGCGGATGGCCCGCGTCGCCTCCACGGCGTAAGGATGCGTGGCGTCCACGCACAGATCCGCGCCGCGCAGCAGCGCCGTCATCTGCGCTGCATCCTTGCGTCCGGTCAGCACGGTAATCCCCGCCGAGCTGCCCTGCTCCTCGCGGCCGTAGTCCGTTGCCACACTGACGGTTACGCGCGCGCCGCGCGCCGCCAGCAGATACGACAGTTCGCGGCCCTCGGTCGTACCCCCGAAAATCATCACGTTCATGCCAGTCGATATCCTCTCGGCGTTACCATGCGCCCGGCGATCTCCCGCGTGGCGGACGCGCCGATAAACACGGTGGTGAACATATCCAGCTTCTCCTCCCGCAATTCCGCAAGCGTCAGCAGGCGGTGCTCCTGTCCCGCGCGGCCGATGTTCCTCACCCAGCCGCAAAGCGTTTCGCCGCCGCGGCGGCGCAGCACGATATCGCAGGCCCGTTGCAGATAGTCCCCGCGCTTTTTCGACGCGGGATTATACAGGCAAATCGCGAAATCCCCTTCTGCCGCGCAGGAAAGCCGCTTTTCAATCACGTCCCACGGCGTGAGCAGGTCGGAGAGCGAAATCACACAGAAGTCGTGTCCCAGCGGCGCGCCCAGCACCGCCGCGCCCGACAGCGCCGCCGTTACCCCCGGAATGATCTGCACCTGCGCTCCGGGATACTCCTCCGCAAGCTCCAGCACCGGCGCGGCCATGCCGTAGATCCCGGCGTCGCCGCTGCACACCAGCGCCACGGTGCGCCCCGCGCTCGCCAGCTCCAGCGCACGGCGGCAGCGCTCCACCTCGTGCTTCATGGGGGTGGTAACGATCTCCCTGCCCGGAAACTGCGGCGCGATCAGCTCCACGTACACCCCGTAACCGCAAAGCACCTCCGCGCGCGCCAGCGCGGCGGCGGCCTCGCCCGTCAGGCAAGCCGTATCCCCCGGGCCGAGGCCCACCACGTACAATTCAGCCATCCTGCCATCTCCAATCCAATCTGATAGGCTTTTGCGCCAACGCCAGCGTTACGCCCGCGCCGGCGTGCTTCCCGGCGAACAGCGAGCCGTGCGACGCGAGCACCGCGCTGCGCTCGCACACGTTATCCACGCCGGTGCGTTCCTGCACGAAATCCGACGCGCTAAACGCGCCCGCCACCGCGCGCAGCTCCTGCGCGGAATAGGTCAAAAGCGGCCAGCCATGCGCGCGGCAAAATGCCAAAAGCCCCGTCTCGTCCGCCTTCAGGTCAATGCTCGCCGCGGCGCAAACCGCCCGCGGGTCCACCTGCTGCTCCGCGCACAGCACAGCAAAGCGCGCCTCCAGCGTCTCCGCCGCCGCGCCCCGGCGGCAGCCCACACCCAACACCAGCGCGCGCGGGATCAGGTGCAGCGCGTCCTCCGCGCCGCAGTGAAGCGCCACGATCACGTCCGCCTCGCCCTGCGTAAGCTCCACGCCCTGCGGCGGCGTGCCCGCGATCGAAAACGCCGAACGGATGCGCACCGTCTCCCCGCCCAGCAGGCGGGCGGAGATGCGCTTGATTTTGTGCGGATCGTCCAGCGCGCAGTCCTGCACGCGCGCCCACTCGTCCACGGCAAACACTCCGTTAACGTCCGTCGCCGTGGTAATCACGGCGGTTGCGCCGCAGGCGTGCGCAATTTGCCGCGCGAGCGCGTTTGCCCCGCCGAGATGTCCCGACAGCAGCGGCACGACAAAATTTCCGCCCTCATCCACGACCACGACCGCCGGGTCGGCGTACTTATCCCGCACGTGCGGTGCGACGGCCCGCACGGCGATACCCACCGCGCCGACGTAGACCAGTGCGCGGCAGCGCGCAAACCGCTCTGCCGTCCACTCGTCCAGCCGCACCGCATTCCCGGCACGCTGCACCGTCCCGCCCAGGCACGCGGCAAGGCGGGACGCCAACCGCTCGCCCCGCGCAGAAAAAGCGAGAAACGCGACCTCTCCCGTGTTCATTTCGTTCCCTCCCGAAATTCCGTGGTAAACGACGGATCGTAGAGCCGGCTCCGCTCGCCCTGCGCTGCAAGAAAATCGCCCACCATCACCAGCGCGGTCTTGCTGATGCCGGCCGCCGCACCGGCGCGCGCAAGCGTGCCGACCGTACAGCGCACGATCTTCTCCTCCGGCCAGGTCGCCTTGTAGACCAGCGCCGCGCTCGTATCCGCCCGGCAGCCGCCGGCGAGCAGCTCCTCCTGCACGCGCGCGAGCATCCCCGCGGATAAAAACAGCACCATGGACGCCCCATGCGCGGCAAAGGCGCGCAGCGACTCCGCCTCCGGCACGGCGGTGCGCCCGGAAAGGCGCGTGATGATCAGGCTCTGGCTGACGCCGGGCAGCGTGTACTCGGCGCACAGACTCGCCGCCGCGCCGCAGAAGCTCGACACGCCGGGCGTAACGTCGTAGGCGATACCGCGCGCGTCCAGTTCGTCCATCTGCTCACGGATCGCGCCGTAGAGACTGGCGTCCCCCGTGTGCAGCCGGACGGTGGTTTCGCCCGCCGCTTCAGCGCGCACCATCACGGCGATCACCTCGTCGAGATGCATTTTTGCGCTGTTATAGACCGTGCAGCCGGGCTTTTTCCGCTCCAGCAGCGCAGGATTGACCAAGCTGCCCGCGTAGATGATCACGTCCGCGCGCTCCAGCAGTGCCGCACCGCGCAGCGTGATCAGATCCGGCGCGCCGGGACCGGCGCCGACAAAATGAACCATAGGCTTACTCCTTTGCGTTCCGTATAATACCCCGCGTCGTCCGTCGTGCAGCGATCCCGTCGCAGCGCTTGCGCACGCGCATCGGCTTTCGCGTGATCGGCTCCGGGTCGTCCGGACCGACGCCGGCGGCGTAAAAAGTCTTTTCTTTCACAGCTTCCACTCCCGCAGCAGCTCCCTCGCTCCCTCGGTACAGCCGAGCGGGCCGTACTCATTGGAAAACGTTACCGCGCCCAGGCGAATCACACCCGCGGCGCGCCGGTCCAAATGCCGCTGCACGGCGGCAAGCAGGCTTTCCAGCACGGCCCCGCGCAGCTTTGCGCCGTCCAGCAGGGCGATGCACTCGTCCGTCGTTACCGCGTCCATCAGCGCGCGGCACAGCGCGCGGTCCGCGCCGCACAGCGCCGCATGCGCACAGAACAGCTCGCTGCGGCAGTCCGCCACGCGGGAGTGCGTGTTCATAACCCCGCCGGCAAGCTTGACCAGCTTTCCGATGTGGCCCACCACGAGGGCGCTTTCGATCCCCTCGGTAACGGCGATGTCGATCGTATCCCCGATAAAATTGGAATACTTTACGCAGGGAACGCCCTGCGTGTCCACGCCGGTGCGGCGCAAAAACTCCATTCCGTAGTTGCCCGGCGTGAGCAGCAGCCGCCGCGCGCCGCCGGCCGCCGCCTGGCGGATCTCCAGCGCGATCGTGTCCACGATGGCACGCTCGCTCATCGGCTCGACGATGCCGGAGGTGCCGAGAATCGAGATGCCGCCCTCGATACCCAGCATGGGGTTGAAGGTCTTTTTTGCAATCTCCGCGCCGTCCGGCACGGAGATCACCGCACGCAGTCCTCCGCCGTAGCCGCTCTCAGCGCAGACCTCCTCCAGCGCCGCGGCGATCATCTGCCGCGGCACGCGGTTGATGGCCGGCGCGCCGACGGGCTGCTCCAGCCCCGGCCTGGTTACGCGGCCGACGCCTTCGCCCCCCGCGATCTCAATGCCGGCGGCAATCTTTTCCACCCGCACGGCAATCAGATGTCCGCTGGTAACGTCCACATCGTCCCCGCCGTCCTTGATCACGGCGGCGCGCGCCGCGCCGCCGTCCATCGCGCAGTATTCCAGCGGCACTTCGACCACGATGCCCTTCGGCGTGCGCAGCCGCACGCTCGCCGGCGCAGCGCCGGTAAGCAGCACGCGCGCCGCACCCGCCGCAGCCAGCGCCGCACAGGTGCCCGTGGTATAGCCGCAGCGCAGCTTTTTCTGCCCGCTGCGCACGTAATGCTCAAACGTCATGGCTGTTTTCCCCATTTTGCCGCGCCAGTTCCGCCAGCTGCGGAAAGCGCGCCAGCACCGCGTCGTAGTTCTCCCGCCGATGCGGGAACGTGCACTCCACGCAGCTTTTCACGCCCGTCGCCGTATAGTGGAAGTTTCCGCCGCAGCGCGGGCCGAGCGTATAGAGCGGGCAGTAGCAAAACAGGCAGTTGAGTTCCTCCTCGGCAACGCCTTTGTGGCAGGGGAAGCTCCTGCAGCCGCGGTTCTGGAAAAACTGCCCATCGCCCGCCGCGCCGAAAAACGCGCCGTAGCTGCCCTTTTCCATGCCGTAAAGCGTTTCGATATACCCGTCCGTGAGGATCTCGTCGGGAGTGCCGACGCGATCCACCGCGCCGTCGCGCAGGCACACCACCTGATCCGCGATGCGCCGCGCGCAGTCGATCTCGTGCAGCGACATCACCACTGCGATTCTCTTTTCCCGCACCAGCGCGCGCAGCGTCGTGAGAAATTCCACCTTATGCCGCACGTCCAGATAGGACGTCGGCTCGTCCATCACCAGCACGCGCGGCTCCTGGCAGATCGCGCGGGCCAGCAGCACGCGCTGTCGCTGTCCGTCGCTGACACGGGTGAAGAGCCGCTCGCGCAGATCGGCCACGCCGATGAGCGCCATCGTCTCCTCCACGCGCTGCCGGTCCGCCACGGACAGGATCCCCAGCCGCCCCGTGTACGGGTAGCGCCCCGCGCTGACCACGTCCTCACAGGTCATCAGCTCCGCGTCCACGCGCGCGGTCATCACCTGCGACATCTTTCGGGCGACCTCCCGCTCGTTCAGAGCAGACAGATCGTTCCCCTCCAGAAACACCGTACCCTCTATCGGCTGAAGCTGGCGGGCCAGGCTTTTGAGCACCGTGGACTTCCCCGCGCCGTTCGGCCCGACCAGCACGAGGATCTCCCCCGGGCGGAGGGAAAGCTCGATCCCGCGCAGCAGCGCTTTCCCGTCATAACCTACGGCAAGCGACTGTGTTTTCAGTAAGATCGTCTCCATCGTCCCGCCTCCTACGGATTCTCCCGCGCGCTTCGGCGCGAGAGCATGATCCAAATCACGATCGGCGCGCCGAATACCGCCGTAACGGAGCTGATGCTCACCTCCGTGGGGGCGAAAACCGTGCGCGCGAGCAGGTCGCACAGCAGGCAGAACACGCCCCCGCCCAGAAAGCAGGCCGGAATCATCAGAATCGGCTTTGCCGTGCGCAGCAGGTTTTTCATCAGGTGCGGCACCGCAATGCCCACGAACGAAATCGGCCCCGCAAAGGCCGTAACGCAGGCCGACAGCAGGCTGCTCAGCAGGATCAGCGCCGTGCGGAAGCGCCGGATCGGCACGCCTACGCTTTCGGCGTAGCCCTCGCCGAGCTGATAGGCGCCCATCGGCTTGGACAGGGCAAAGGCGCACAGCACCCCCACCCCCGTTACCGGCGCGATCACGCGCACGCTTTCCCAGCCAATGCCGGAAAAGCTGCCCATCGACCAGTGATGGAGGTTGACGATATTGGCGTCGCTGGCAAAGGTTACGACCAGGTCCGTAACGGCGGAGCAGATATACCCCACCATCACGCCGCAGATCACCAGCAGCGACATCCGCCGCACCCGGCCGGAAATCAGCAGGATCAATCCCATCACCAGCATGGCCCCGGCAAAGGCCGCAACGATCATCCCCCCCGCGCGCAGGGCAACGCCCCGCTCCAAAGCGGCGATCATCACCAGCGCGACCGAGAGCTTTGCCCCCGACGATACGCCCAGCACGAACGGCCCCGCGATGGGGTTGGCAAAAAAGGTCTGCAGCAGGAAGCCCGCCACGCTCAGCGCTCCGCCCAGCAGCGTCGCCGCAAGCAGACGCGGCAGGCGCATATTGCGCACGATATCCAGGGTAAACGTATCCCGCGGCGCAAAGAGCGCAGAGACGATCTGCCCGACTGAGAGCGTTACGCTGCCGCTTACAAGACTTGCCGCGGCAAGCGCAAGCAGCAGCGCAAGCAAAAGCCCGAAGCCCAGCGCCGTGCGCGCCATGCCACGCTTCATGTGCATCCTTCCTTTCTTCATTTTCAATGCAGACGGTACAGATACGTCAGCGGCTCCGTCCCGTCCGCTTCGCCGGAAAAGATCGCGTGCAGATCGTCGATCATGCCGCCGATGCCGGAGGTCTGCTGAAACATATTCTGCTCCGTACACCAGACGTTGCCGTTTTGCACGGCCTTGAAGCGCGCAAGCAGCTCGCTCTTTTCCAGCAGCTGCGCGATCGAGTCCACGCCCCCGTCCACGGTGGCGTTGTAAATGAGCACGTCCGCGTCCACCGCGCCGGCATAAAACGCCTCCATCTGCATATTCATCGTCGAGCGGCGGCTTCCCTCAACCGGAAGGTCTGCGAAAACGTAGTGCCCCCCGGCCAGCTCGATCATTCTGGAAACGTAGTCTCCGGGCATCCGCACGTTTGCAGCACCGCTGGAATTGATGTAGAAAAATGCGACGGTTTTTCCGCTCTCCTGCGCGTCCAGAACGCCGGAGAGCTTTGCCGTCTGTTCGTCGAAATACGTCTGCGCCTGCTCCGCCTTTCCGACGAGCAGTCCGTATAGCTTGATCCACTCCAACCGGCCGAGCGGATGGCTCTCATAGCTGGAACGCTCCACCAGCACGGGAATGCCCAGCGCCTCCAGCCGCTCCTTAACGTCGGGATTGTGGTAGATCATCGTGTTTTCCACGGCCAGCGGGCAATTCGCCTCCAACACCCGCTCAAAATCCGGCGCGTTGTATTTGCCGACAAAGGCGATCGCCTCATTCTCTACGGCCTCGCGCACCTCGGGAATCGCCCAGTCGGCGGCCTTGGTGCTGGTCATGCCCACACAGTCCAGCGCGTCCAGTGCGCGAAACAGGTCCATCACCGACGAGGAGGCAACGTAAAGCTCCCGCAGCGGCAGCGCAAGCGTGGGCAGCGCCTCCAGCCCCTGTGGGACCTGCGCGCCCTCGTCCAGCAGCACAAAGCGGTCTTCGCCCACCGTCAGCAGCGCCGCGCCGCCGGGATAATATGCCACGGAGAACTCCGTGGCATAGCGCAGCGGCAAATACCCCTCCGGCTCGGCAGTCTGCTGTGCGGCTGCGCGAGAGGCGCAGCCGCACAGCAGACAAAGCGCTGCGGCCAGCAGCGCTGCGGCGCGTCTTTTCACGGCGCCACCGCCCGGATCGACCCGGCGTCAAAGCGCAGCGTATAGGCGATCTCGTGGGGCTCGCTCATGGCCGTGGTGTCCGCGATCACGGCAAGCGGATGGTCGAAGGCAGCGACAGGGATCAAAAATGTGCTGTTGCCCTCGGTGTTGACGGGCAGGAGCTGTTCGCCGTCCACCTTCATATAATCGTAGTTGCTGCTGCCCCAGACGATCTTTGCCGTGCACGCGCCGCCATTCACGGTAAGCTCAGCAGGGGATTCCACGCTGGCCCTGCCGGATCCGCCCGAGAGCGTCACCGCCACGGTGTAAGTGCCATCCGCCAGGGCCAGCGTCTCCGCCGTCGTCAGGGAGGCAAAGGCCTCCAGCGGCAGGGAATCAGCGCGGAAGACCAGCGTGCGGTCGTACCACAGCTCCTTATTGCGGCTCCACGCCGCGCAGGCCACGCCCTGGTCCAGCGCCGCGACGGGCAAGGTAAAGGTCCGCCCCTCCGGCAGAAGATAGTCCGCTTTGTCCGCGTCGGCGGCCTCTGCCGCCGTACCGGGGAACAGATACCCATAGGAGTCGCTGCTCATGGTCAGCGCCGCAGTCATCTCCCCGCCGGCGACGGTCAGCTCACAGCGCTCCACGTGGAACATAGACGAGCTGCAGTCCACCGCGATCTCGTAGACGCCGTCCGCCAGTTCCGCGGCATAGACCGGCGTCATACTTTCGTCGACCACGTCCTCCACCGTCGTCATCTGCGAAGCGTCCGCAACCTGGGAGGTGTTCTCTCCGGTCGTCTGCTCCGAGGCGACCGTCCAGTCTTTCTGGTTTTCCCGTTGACTGGCGCCGCAGCCGGCCAGCAGGCACAGCGCTGCTGCCAGCAGTACAAGCAGCACCGACGGGCACAAACGTTTTTTCATGACAGTCCCTCTATTTCTCCGCAAACGGTTTACGACAGCTTGTCAATCGCCGCCTGCGCGTGCTCGGCAAACAGCTGCTGGATGGCGGGCAGCTCGCCCAGGCCGCGGAGGACGCACTCCACCTCATAGCCCTCGGATTCAAAGCTGCTCTTCCAGCTGTCCTCGTCGTCGCCGGCCATGTCGTTGTTGGCATGGTCGCCGGCCACGATCATCAGCGGCTCCAGCACGACCTTCTTATAGCTGCCTTCCTTCACCATGGCGAGCACGTCGTCCACGGAAGGCTCCGCCTCCACCGTGCCGATGAAGTAGTTTGCGCAGCCCTTGTCGGAGAGCACCTGCTGCATACGGGCATAGACGCCGTTGGAATCGGCCTCGGTGCCGTGGCCCATGAAGCAGATGGCGGTCTCGCCGTCGTCATACTCCTTCGTGGCCTCGACGATGGCGTCCGCCACGCGGTCAAAGTCCTCGTCGCTCGTCAGCAGCGGCTCGCCGAGGGCGATGGCATCGAACGAGTCGGCGTAGGTCGCAAGCTCGTTTGCCAGGTCGTTGTACTCAAACCCGTTCATCAAATGCGTCGGCTGGACAACCAGGCGCTTGACCCCGTTGGCCACCGCGCGATCCAGCGCCTCGCCCACGTTGTCGATCACCTCGCCGTCGCGGGACTTGACGTGGTCAATGATGATCTGGCTGGTAAAGCCGCGGCGCACGCTCCATTCCGGGAACGCCTTCTCCAGCGCGCCTTCGATGCCGCCGATGGTGGCACGGCGGCTGTCGTTGAAGCTGGTGCCGAAGCTGACGACGAGCAGCTCGTCTTCACCGATGCCGTCGGCGTTGCGCGGATCGTCCAACGAGGCGTCGCCGGTTTCATAGTTCTCCTCGTCGTCCTCGTCGGGCGCTTCCTTGCCGGCGCAGGCCGTCAGCAGCGCGGTCAGCATCGTCATGACCAACAGGACAGAAAGCAGTTTTTTCATCGTTTTCATAGTTTTCGATCTCCTTTAAAAAAATTACCCTCTGCGATGAGCAGAGGGCGCATACAGCCAGACCTTGCCGCCTCCCGGCAACGTCTGATACGAATATCCGATGAAGCGAAGAAACCCATTCGCGCGCAGATCCCGCCCGCAGAACTGCCGGCACACCGCGCAGCGTGAGCTCCGCCGAAGGGTCCGCCCCGTCTCATCGAATATTTGTATACGGTACAACCAAGTGCTCGTGGTTTGGGGCAAACGCCCCTGTACCCGGCAGCCGGCAGGTTTCCTGGCTGATGGATCCGCGCGCGAGGTGGCCTTCCCAACGTTCGTCAGTGGCATGTTCACCTGCACTCCCCAATCACAGTGACGAGATCGTACAAGATTTTCACTTGTTTCCCTTTTACCCCCTGGCCTGCAGCAGGCTGCGGCAGGGGCACCGGTCGCCTATGAACTTGTAGCGCTGTGCGCCGTTATCGGCGCTTGCGCTTGCGGATATCGTCCCCGAAAAACGGGAGGATCCGGTATTCGCCCTCCAAACGCGATAGGATCGCGGCGCCGTAGCGCCGCCCCAGCTCGCCGGGGCTTAAATTCGTGGAGATAACCGTCTTTTTCCCGGTCATCAGCCGCGTGTTGACGATTTGATACAGCGCGCTTTGTACGAACGCGGTGGTCAGCTCCGTGCCGAGGTCGTCGATAATCAGCAGATCGCAGTTCAGATAACGCGAAACGTCCTCGTCGGCGTCGTCCTCGCGCTGCTCGCGGCTGAACTTCTGCGCCTCGAAACGGGCGAAGATGCGGCTTGCCGTGTCGTAGACGACGCTGCTGCCCGCCTCGCTGACCACGCGGGCGATGCAGGCCGAAAGGAAGGTCTTCCCCAGCCCCGGATCGCCGCTGAGCAGCAGGTTGCCGCTTTTGGTCGAAAACTCGTAGGCGTAGTCGCGGCAGGCGTCGTAATTCTTCTCCATCCGCGCGTAGGGCGACATACCCTGCTCGTAATCCACGGTTTTGTCGTAGTAATCAAAATCAAACGTCTCAAAGCTCTGCGTCCCAAGGTCCAGCAGGCGGGAGAGCTCCTCATTCTGCGCGCGCACGTAATACTCCCGCAGGCAGCCGCACATTTCGCCGCCGCACCAGCCCGTGTCGCCGCAGCGGGCGCAGTTGGGCTTCTGCTCCAGATAGTCGGCAGGATAGCCCAGCTCGGCCAGCAGCGCCGCGCGCTCGTGCTGCAGGCTCATATTCTCCTCGCGCAGCAGCTCGATCGCGCCGCGCGGGTCGGTCCCGCGGCGCAGGCCGGAGGCGATGATCTTCGCCATCGTGCGGGAAAGCTCGCCGCTGATCTCCTCCAGCCGCGGGCAGCGCGTATAAAGCGCACGCTCCCGCGCGCGGAAATTCTCCTCCCGCCGCTGCCGGTCCTCGTCAAAACGCGCCATGGCACGGCGCATGATCTTGCCGTCGTACGCCATTGCGTTCCCCTCCCCGTCAGTCGTACTCTCTCATCCAGGCGTTTTTGCCGCCGCTCTTCGGTTTCGGCGCGGCGTTCTCCGCGCGCACCTCGTCGGGCGTGTGCAGCCCCTTTTCGTGCCATTTTTTCAAAATGCCGTTGCAGTACGGCCACTTGAATTCATGACAGTGGAGCACCGTCTTATCGTAGGCGACCGCCACCGTTTCCGGTGGAAAGCCCATCTCCGCCCACGCGCTCAGATAGCGCGCCTCGCTCGGCGCGGCGGCCCGGCCGCCGAGCTGCAGCACCGCCATATAATCCGGAAAGCGCCGGCGCTTTTCCTGTTCATCCCGCAGGTAACGGTTCGCCGCCTCGGCGGAAAACAGCTCGCGCCGCGCCCAGGCGTAGCCTTCCTTTTCAATCTCGCGCATGGTGGGCAGACGGCCCGTGCCGAATTGCTCGGCACGGCGGGCGATGCAGTGGTTGACCAGCAGATACACCACGTCCGCCGGGAGGCCCAGATTTTCATACAGGCCCAGCAGCTTCTTCACCGACGGGTCCGTCAGTCGGCCGAGCTTGCGCTCCACCTCGCGCAGAAGCCGGGAAAAATCGGCGTCGCTCTCCAGCTTCTGCATCACGTCCTCGCGGCTGTATTCCGGTGTGGCCGGCTCGTCCGGCGGCGGCAGCGGGCCGTTCGGCGCGCTCTCGCGTCCGGGCAGCGCCACCAGCCCCATGCGGTGCAGCGCGCTTTCAGCGCGCCGCAGCTGTTCCTCGCCCCAGCGCAGCTCCTCGCGCAGCTTTTCCGAGGTGCTCGACCCCCGGCTGCGCACGATGGCCAGATACAGCAGCGCAGCGTCGCCGTTTCCTCCCTCGATCAGGCGGCGCACCACGGCGGCCGAGAGGATCATATTCTCTTGCTCTGTCAGGTGCAGCACGTAACCTGCCACGAAGCTCCGCCGCCTTTCCACATTTCATCTTTTTACTATACACGAATTTTTTTCTCCCGTAAAGAGGATTTTTTGCACCAACCCTCTTTTCTCGCCCTTTTCTTTATGTTATACTATCATGCAGATAATTGGGTGGAATAGGCTCTTTTATTAAAGAAACAGACGAAAGGAATGGGTAAGGTTATGGAAAATCGCGTTACCGTTGACATCTGCGGCCAGGAATACACCTTCGTGGCGGAGGAGGCCCCCTCCTATATGCAGAAGGTCGGCTCCTACGTGGGCGAGAAAATGAACGAGCTGCTTGCCACCGCCAAGGTCGGCCGCACCGACGCCGCCGTGCTCACCGCCGCCAATATCGCGGACGAGCTGTTTAAAGAGCGCGAAGCTTCCGAGGCGCTGCGCCGCCAGCTCAAGCAGTATCTGGACGAGGCCAGCCGCGCCAAGAACGAGGCGTCCGAACTCAAGCGCGAGCTGTTCAAGCTGCAAAACCGCAGATAAGCATGACCGAGCTGCTTGCCCCCGCCGGTTCGCCGGAAGCGCTGATCGCCGCAGTACAAAACGGCGCGGACGCCGTTTATATGGGCTTTGGCGACTTTAACGCCAGAAAGGGCGCGCGGAATTTCTCTGACGAGGCGTTTCGCGCGGCAGTTTCTTATTGTCATTTGCGCGGTGTGAGGGTGTATCTGACGCTCAATACCCTGCTGACCGACCGTGAGCTGCCCGCGCTGGCCGAGACGGCGAAGCGCGCCTGCGCATACGGCGTAGACGCCATTTTGGTGCAGGACTGGGGCGTTCTGGAAACGCTGCGCGCCGTGGTGCCGGACGTTGCGCTGCACGCCAGCACGCAGATGAGCCTGCACACGCTCTCCGGCGTGCGCGAGGCCGCCCGGCTGGGCATCTCGCGCGCCGTGCTTGCGCGCGAGCTTTCCCGCGCGGAAATCGGGGAGATCTGCGCGCAAAGCCCTATTGAGATTGAAACCTTTATCCACGGCGCGCTGTGTATGTGCTATTCCGGCCAGTGCGAGATGAGCGCCGTGATCGGCGAGCGCAGCGGCAACCGCGGCGCCTGCGCCCAGCCCTGCCGCCTGCCTTACGGCTGGAACGGCAAGGCGGACGGCCATCCGCTGAGCCTCAAGGACGCAAACCTCGCGGCCTACGTGCCGGAGCTGCAGGAGATGGGCGTGGCCTGTCTGAAGCTGGAAGGCCGCATGAAGCGGCCGGAGTACGTCGCCGCGATCACGGGCATCTACGCCCGCTTGCTGCGCGAGAACCGCGCAGCCACGAAGGATGAACAGCGGCAGCTTGCCGCCGCCTTTTCCCGCGACGGCTTTACCGACGGGTATTACCTGGGGCATACCGGCAACGCCATGTTCGGCACGCGCGGGGAAAACGAGCGCTGGCCGGAGGAGTGGTTCGCCGCCCTGCGCGCCGCCTATGAAAAAGAGGACCTGCGCCTTCTCGGCGTGCGCTTTGACGCCGCGATCCGGCGCGGCCGGCCTCTCACACTCACCGCACGGGACGAGGACGGGCACGCCGTCTGCGTTACCGGCCCCGTGCCGGAAGCCGCGCGCAACCGCAGCCTCACCGCGGAGGACGCGGCGCAGCGCCTGCGCAAGACCGGCGGCACCGCCTTCACCGTAACGCAGTGCGACGTGGCGGTGGACGAGGGGCTTTCCGTCTCCGCCGCCGCGCTCAACGCGCTGCGGCGCGACGCGCTCGATCGCCTGACCGAAGCGCGCTGTGCGCTTCCCGCGCGGCGCATCGGCACGTTCTCTCCCCCCGCTCCCGTCGCCAACCCCACGGTTGCGCCGCTTCTCACCGTTTCCCTTGCGTGCGCCGGACAGCTCACGGACGAGCTGGCTGCGCTGCGCCCGGCTATGATCTACCTGCCCGTCGAGCTCGTCAAGGAGATTGACTTGACGCCGTTCCTTCCGTATACGCGCTTTTGCGCGGTGCTGCCGCGCATCTACCGCACGCAGGACGAGCAGCCCCTGCGCGAGCTGCTTGCCGCGGCGAAAGCCGGCGGCGTGAGCGCTGTAACCGTGGGCAACCTGGGCCATCTGGCGCTGGTGCGCGATTCGGGTCTGGCGCTGCGCGGCGACTACTCGCTCAACGTCTTCAACTCCGCCGCGCTGGTCTTTCTCAAAGAGCAGGGGCTGGAGAGCGCAACCGTCTCCTTCGAGCTGCGCAACGAGCAGATCCGCGACCTTCAAAAGTGCCTGCCCTGCGAGGCCATCGTCTACGGGCGCCTTCCGCTGATGATCACGGAAAACTGCATCGTGGCCAACAGCCTCGGCCACCGCTGCGGCGAAATGCCGCGCCTGACCGACCGCCGCGGCGCGCAGTTCCCCGTGCTCAAGGCATACGGCTGCCGCAGTGAAGTACAAAACGCCAAAACGCTCTATCTGGCTGACCGCGACGAATATCGCCGCATCGGGCTGACCTACGCGCGCCTGCGCTTCACCACAGAGAGCGCACAGGAGTGCGCCGCCGTGCTGCGCGCCTACCTCGGCCAGGGGGATTACCGCCCCGCCGATTTCACGCGCGGGCTGTTCTATCGCGGCGTAGATTGATTTCTAATCGTAATATTATTTGCATATTATACTATACGCTATCGCTATGAGGGGTTTTATGCCGAACATTGTGCTTGCATCTCAATCCCCACGCCGGCAGGAGCTGCTGCGGCGCATGGGGATCAAACGCTTTTCCGTCGTGGTTCCGCACGCGGACGAGAGCTACCCGGCGGGTCTTTCCGCACGGGAGACCGTGGCGCTGATCGCGCGCAAGAAGGCGGACGCCGCCGCGCGTCTCGCCGCGCCGGACGACGTGGTCATCACCGCCGACACGATGGTCTTTCTCGACGACAAACGGCTGGGCAAGCCGCGCGACGAGGCGGACGCGCTGCGAATGCTCACCGCGCTCTCCGGCCGGGCGCATACGGTGTGCACCGGGGTAACGGTGCGCCGCGGCGAACGGCTTGTGTGCTTTACCGTGTCCACGGAGGTATATTTCCGCGATGCAACGCAGCGGGAGCTGCTCGGCTATATTGCAACCGGCGAGCCGATGGACAAGGCCGGCGCTTACGGCATTCAGGGCCTGGGCGCACTGTTCATCGAGCGCATCAACGGCGACTATTATAACGTCATGGGACTTCCGATCGAGGCGCTTTGCCGGGCGCTGAAAACCTTTGGCGTACAGTTTTTTGACGGGGACTGACCGTTTCCCGGCTATCTTGCGGAAAGGAGGACGCGCGATATGAGAGATTTTTGGGAAAAGCACGGCGTTCGCATTCTCGCCGTGGCGGTGGTGATCGCCGTGGCGCTGAGCTTGCTGAGCTTTTTCGCCACCACGTCGTCCTTTTTGCACAATGCCGCCGGCGTGGTTACCGCGCCCTTCCGCGCCGCCGGCGAGGCGATCAGCGGCTGGGTCGAGGATAAGACCCACTATTATCGGGATTACACCGCCCTGCTGGAGGAGAACCAGGCGCTGCGCCGCGAGGTGGCCGAGCTGCGTGCGAACGCGCGGCAGGCGGAAAAGGACCGCGCGGAAAACGCCCTGCTGCGCACGCTTCTGGAGCTGCGTCGGCAAAAGCGCGATCTGCAGTTGGAATCCGCGATGATCCTGGATCGCTCGGAGAGCAACTGGACCGCCGCGCTCACGCTCAACCGCGGCACGGCGCACGACGTGGCGGTAAACGACTGCGTGATCAGCGCGGAGGGTTATCTGATCGGCGTGGTGTCCGAGGTGGGACATAACTGGTGCACCGTTTTGACCGTCGTCGACACCAGCACCGAGCTGGGCGCGATGATCTTCCGCACCGGCGACCTCGCCATTGCAGAGGGGGATTTCACCCTGATGGGCGAGGGCAAGCTGAAGCTGAGTTATCTGCCTCCCGCGCTGCATCTGCTTGAAGGCGACCATGTCGTTACGTCGGGCCTGGGCGGCTACTTCCCCTCCGACCTGGTAATCGGCACCGTCTCGTCCGTTGCGACGGATGACGACGGACTGACACAGTATGCCGTGCTCTCCCCGCTGGTCGATTTCGACTCGCTGACCGAGGTCTTTATCATCAAGGACTTTGCCATCATCGACTGAACCCCTGTTTTGAGGAGGCGCCCATGCTCACCAAACGCGACCTTTTAATTAAATGGTTCGCCTACGCCGCTCTCGTGCTGGCGCTGCTGTTCATCCACTCGTTTACGCTGCACCGGCTGACCGTCTGGGGCGTTGTTCCGTTCCTGCCCCCGCTGATCGCGGGAACGCTCGGCTCGCTGGAGGACAACCGCTCCGCTGCGATTTTCGGCCTTATCTTCGGCGTGTGCTGCGATTTGACGATCCGCGCGCCGCTGCCTTGCCTGTACACGCTCGCCTTCACCGCCGCGGCGCTGCTCGCCTCGGTGCTGGCGGAAAACGTGCTGCAGCCCGGCTTTTTGTGCTCTTTCATTGCCTCGCTCGCCGCGTTTATCATCGTGGACGTGCTCAACGTCCTCGCCCTGCTGATCGGCGGACGGGCCGAAATCGTGCCGATGCTCTCGCTCGCGGCGCGGGAGATGGCGGTTTCCTGCGTGGCGCTGCCCATCTGTCATCCCGCGCTTTCCAGCGTACACCGCCGGTTTACCCTTTAGGCACCCGCCGCAATTTTTCAGAAAGGAGCCCGCTATGGAGCCCAAGCAATTTCGATACCGCCTGATTGCGCTCGGCGGGCTTTTTGCCGTGTTTCTGCTCTGGTTCATTGCCACGATGTTCCGCGCACAAATCGTCCTCGGCGACGACTACCGCGCACAATCCGTGCGCACCAACGCAAGCGTAGAGACGGTGGACGCCTCGCGCGGGATCATCACCGACCGCAACGGCAAGGTCCTCATCTCCAACCGCGCAATCTACACGCTGGAATTCGATCCCTCGCTCGTATCCGCAGAATCACTCAACGACGCGATCGTGCGGCTGCTGGCGCTTTTGGAGCAGCAGGGCGTCGCGCACCGGGATCTGCTGCCGATCTCGCAAACCGCGCCGTTTTCTTACGATTCTACCCCGGCGCAGGGCAGGAAGCTTATCAAATATCTCAGCGGCGAGAAGTGGATCAGCCCCACGCTGGTAACGGAGGAGAATTATCCCACCACCCTGCCCGCGCCGACACTGTTTGCGCGCCTTCGCAGCGAATACAGCGTCGATCCCGCGTGGAGCGACGCGCAGGCGCGCGCGCTGGTTGGGATGCGCTATTCCCTCGCCGTAACGAAGCTGGACGGCTATGCCACCTTCACCTGCGCGTCCGACGTGGACGTGGCGCTGATTTCCCTAATCAAGGACGGCGGCTATGAGGGCGTGAAGGTCGGCACCGCGTCGGAGCGCGTGTATGAAACGGATGCGGCGGCGCACGTCCTCGGCCGCGTCGGCGCGATCCAGAACTGGGACGATTACAAGGATAAGGGCTACGCGATGAACGACCTGGTCGGGCTCGACGGCGTGGAGTACGCCTTTGAGTCGTATTTGCGCGGGAAGAGCGGCAAGCGCGTCGTTACGACAAACGCCGAGGGCAAGCTCACCGCGGAGTTTTACTCGGTCGAGCCGCAGCCCGGCGGCACGGTCGCGCTGACGCTGGACATTGATTTTCAGCAGAGCGTGGAGGACATCCTCGATCACACCGTCTCCGCGCTGACGGCGGAGGACGGCGTTGCCCGCGGCGCGGCTGCCGCGGTGGTCCAGGTCGGCACCGGAGAGGTGCTGGCGCTGGCCTCCAACCCCACCTATTCGCTCAAGACCTTCTACGAGGATTACACTTCCCTGACGGAGGACCCGTTGACTCCCATGCTCAACCGCGCTACGAACGGCACCTATCCGCCCGGCTCCACGATCAAGCCGCTCACCGCCGTCGCCGCGCTGGAATCCGGCGTTACCACCCCGTCGGAGCGCATTTTCGACACCGGCAAATGGTACTATCCCGGCTATGCCGCGAGCTATACCTGGTGCTCCAACCATGCCGGCCACGGCTATCAGAACGTTACCGCCGCCATTACCAACTCCTGCAATTATTACTTTGCGGAGATGGGCTATCGTCTCGGCATGGAGCAGCTCAACCGCTATTTCACTGCCTTCGGCCTCGGTGAGCGCACGGGCATCGAAATCGGTGAGCGCACCGGCAGCCTGCCCACGCAGGAGCAGGGGCATGACCTCGCGCCCTGGGCGGCTTACGGCCAGGCCAACCAGCTCTATACCCCGCTGCAGCTGGCAAATTACATCGCAACCCTGGTCGGCGGCGGGACGCGCTACAACGCGCATCTTTTAAAAAGCGTGCGCAAATACGACAGCCCCACGCTGATATACCTCTACGACGAGCCACCGGCCGAGACGATCAGTATTGATCCGACCAATCTTGCCGCCGTCATGCGCGGGATGCTGGATCTGACGACCAAGGGCAGCGTCAGCCCGTATTTTAAGGACTGCGTGGTTTCCGCCGGCGCCAAAACCGGCACCGCGCAAACAGGCACGAGCAAAAGCAACAGCGTGTTCGTCTGCTTCGCCCCCTACGACAACCCGCAGATCGCGCTGGCGCTGGTGGTCGAAAAGGGCGGTACGGGCGGCTCGCTTGCCACGACGGCTGTGGAGATCGTCAACGCCTACTTCTCCTCCGCCACCGTTACCACCGGAATCTCCGGAGAAAACACCCTGCTCAAGTGAGGAGTTCTGCATTATGTCAACCTCTCTTTTCGACTCCCGCGACCTCGCCTGCAAGACGCCCTTCGGTGCGGTTCCCTGCCAAACGCAGGTGCGCTTTTGCCTTCGCCCCCAGCCGGAGGAGCCGATCGTCCGCTGCGTCCTGCTCGCGCACGAGGAGTTTGCCGACGTCTGGACCGAGACCGAGCTTCCCGCCATACAGGAGGGCGGAAAGCACGTCTTTTTCGGGCTCTACACCGCGCCGAAAGCCGGCGAACTGGTGTGGTACCACTTTCGCCTGACCTGGGCGGACGGCGGCGAGAGCTGCTACGGCAAAAACGGGCACTGCGTTTGGAACGACGTACAGCCCTGGCAGTTGACGGTATACGACGACAGTCTTCCTTCGCCCGATTGGTTCGGCCGCGGCGTTACCTACCAGATCTTTCCCGACCGCTTCCGCCGCACGAAAATCCGCCCGGTGCGCGGCCTTGTGGGTGAACGGACGTTGCACGAGCGTTGGGACGAGGACGTGGATTATCTGCCGAATGCAGCCGGCGAAATCACTTGCAGCGATTTTTTCGGCGGCGATCTGGACGGCATCGCTGAAAAGCTGGATTACCTCGCCTCCCTCGGCGTAACCACGCTCTATCTCAATCCGATCTTCGAGGCCTCGACCAACCACCGCTACGACACGGCGGATTACCGCCGCATCGACCCGCTGCTCGGCACGGAGGCCGACTTTCGCGCCCTGTGTGAAAAGGCGCGCACGCGCGGCATTCGCGTGATGCTCGACGGGGTATTCAACCACACCGGCGCCAACAGCGTCTATTTTAACGCCAAGGGCTTCTACCCTTCCCTCGGCGCGGCGCAGAGTCAGGATTCTCCCTACGCCGCCTGGTACCGCTTTACCCGCTTCCCCGATCAATACGACGCCTGGTGGGGGATCAAAAACCTCCCCGCCGTGGAGGAATCAGAAGAAAGTTATGTTAACTACATCGTCCGCGACAGCGACTCGGTCGTGCGCCGCTGGCTGCGCTGCGGCGCATCCGCCTGGCGGCTGGACGTGGCCGACGAGCTGCCGGATGCCTTCATTGCCGAGATCCACAAGGTGATGCGCGAGGAGCGGCCGGACAGCTTCCTTCTTGGCGAGGTTTGGGAGGACGGCTCGAACAAGATCTCATACGACCGGCGACGGAAATACCTGCTCGGCGGCGAGACGGACGGGCTGATGAACTACCCCTTCCGCAACGCGCTGCTTGCCTATCTGCGCGGCGGCGACGCCGCCGACTTCCGCGAGACGATGGAGACGCTGCGTGAGCATTATCCCGCGCCCGCGTTTTACAACGCGATGAATTTTCTCTCCACGCATGACACCCCGCGCTTTTTGACCCTGCTCGGCGTGGATGAAAGCGATATCCCCCAGACGCGCCAGGCGCGCGCGGCGTTTTTGCTGAACGCGCGCCAGCTCCGCCGGGGTACGGCGCTGCTCAAGCTCGGCGCGCTGGTGATGTTTTCCTTCCCCGGCTCTCCTTCGATCTACTACGGCGACGAGGCGGGTATGCAGGGCTTTGAAGACCCCTTTAACCGCGGCGCCTACCCTTGGGGACGTGAAAACCGCGTACTGGTGTGCTACTTTGCCCGGCTTGGCGCGCTGCGAAAGGCGCGGCCCTCGCTGCAATCCGGCGAGATCCGCTTTTTGCACGCGCAGGGCGCAGTCCTCGCCTTCTCCCGTACGCAGGACGCTGAACGCTCGCTGACGGTGTGCAACGCCGGAGAAAACCCCGTCGCGCTGACACTGCCATGGAGCGGCTGCGCCGCGACGGATGCGCTGACCGGCAGGCGGTTTTGCGCTGCGGACGGGACCTTGCCGCTGACGCTCGCCCCGCGCGAGGGACTGTTGCTGATAGAATCCGATTAAATCTCCGGTGAAGCTGCCCGGCAGCTTCACCTTTTTTGTTTCACGTGAAACATTTTGGCCGCAAAGCGATTTGCTCTGCAAAATTTTGGCGCTTCTCCCGATTTTTAGTTGAAATCATCCCGAATTGTGCTATACTATAATATTATGATGAATTTTGCTCTTTTTGGGCCGCTATGGGAAAGTTGGTGCTGCTTTGGCAAAAATTGTTGCAATCGTCAATCAGAAGGGCGGCGTCGGGAAAACCACCACCTGTGTCAACCTGACCTCCGCCCTGCACGAGGCCGGAAAGCGGGTGCTGCTGTGCGATTTTGATCCGCAGGCAAACGCGACCTCCGGCATGGGGGTGGATAAATCCGTCTCGCAGGGGATTTACGACGTGCTGATCAACCACGCCGATGTGCGTGCCAGCATCGTCCGCACGCGCTACGGCGCCGTGTTGCCCTCGTCCAAGGCGCTCGCCGGCGCCGGAATCGAGATGATCGGGCGCGAGGGACGCGAATTTTTGCTGAAAAATGCGCTCCAGCAGGTCTCTCCCGACTACGACTTCATCCTGATCGACTGCCCGCCCTCGCTGGAGCTGTTGACGCTTAACGCCCTGTGTGCGGCGGATTCTCTGCTGGTCCCGGTGCAGAGCGAATACTTCGCTCTGGAGGGGCTGAGCGATTTGATGAGCACGGTACGGATCGTGCGCCGCGCGCTCAATCCGGCGCTGGAGCTGGAGGGCGTGCTGCTGACGATGTACGACGGGCGCACCAATCTGGCCATGCAGGTGGCCGAGGAGGTCAAGCGCTACTTCCCCGGCAAGGTGTACGCCACCGTCATCCCCCGCAACGTGCGCCTGAGCGAGGCGCCCAGCCACGGCAAGCCGATCAACGCTTACGACCGTACCTGCCGCGGCGCGGACGCCTACGGCGCCTTTGCCGCCGAATTTCTGAGCAAAATCCCCGATTGACCCATTTTATGAAAGGAGTGCCGATTATGGCGGGAACCAACCGTGGCCTTGGCAAGGGGCTTGGCGCGCTGCTCGGCGACGCCGCGCTGCAAACCAACAGCGCCAGCACGCTCTACCTCCCGATCTCACAGGTGGAGAGCTATGCCAACCAGCCGCGCAAGTATTTTGATGAAGCAGCTCTCAACGAGCTTGCCGATTCCATTCGTGAGCACGGCATCCTGCAGCCGCTGACCGTGCGGCGTTTGTCCTCCGGTTACTACCAGATCGTCGCCGGCGAGCGCCGCTGGCGTGCCGCGCGGTTGGCGGGGCTGGCCGAAGTGCCGGTGATCGTGATCGAGGCGGACGACCGGAAAATGGCGGAGCTTGCACTGATTGAAAACCTGCAGCGTGAGGATCTCAACCCCATTGAGGAGGCCGAGGGTTATCGCAATCTGATGGACAGCTTCTCTATGACCCAGGAGGAGGCCGCCGAGCGCGTGGGCAAGTCCCGCAGCGCCGTGGCAAACGCCCTGCGCCTGCTGCATCTCGACGAGGAGGTTCGCAAGCTGCTTGAACAGGGTCGCCTCTCCGGCGGGCACGCGCGCGCGCTGCTGCCGCTGAGCGCGCCGGTGCAGCGCAAGGCGGCGCAGGCCGTCATCGACGACGATTTAAGCGTGCGGCAAACCGAAGCGCTGGTCAAGCGCCTTACCGCCGCGCCAAAGGAGAAGAAAATCGCCAACCTTGACGCGATCAACTACGCAAAAATCGCCGCAGGCGAGCTGAGCGACAAGCTGGGCCGAAGCTGCCGCATCATTCCCGGCCGGAAAAAAGGCCGCATTGAACTGGACTATTACGGCGTGGACGATCTCAACGACCTGCTGGATGCACTCGCCGCGATCAAGCGCAGAAACGGAGGTGCTTCCAAATGACGGATTTCATCCATGAAAAGCCAAAGGATCCCAGCCTTACCCCGCCCGCACCGGAAGATCCGCCCATGAGCCGGAAGGATCGGCAAAAGCGCGTTTTCACCTATGCCGCCGTGCTCTTCGGCGTGGCCTTCGTGCTGATCCTGTGGTCGTTTCTGATGACCCACCGCAGCAACCAGCTGATGCTCAGCGAGCTGAAGGACCGCACGAACGACCTGCAGAGCACCGTCGAGCAGAACGACGAGCTCCGCCAGGAGGTCGCGCGGCTGGAGGACGAGCTGGCCGACGCCAAGGAGTCTGCCGCCGTGCTGCGCAGCGAGCGGGACCGTCTCAACCGCCAGCTCACCGATGCGCAGAAGCAGGCGGCGGCCATGGAGGCGCTGCGCCAGATCGAAGACGCCTATGCTGATCGCCGGTATGGCCTTGCACGCGAGCTGATCCTCGCCATGTTCACAGGCGACAGCGGGAACGATCTTTCCGCCTGGCTGCCCGAAACGGTGACGCCCCTTGTGGATTCCGAGGAGCTTGCCTCCCCCGCCGCCGTCTATCGGGACATTGTCACCCGGCTCTATCCCGACGGGCTTCCCGAGTCTCAGGGCTGAGCGTTTCACGTGAAACATCTATGCGGTAAACGCGTGTTATGGCATAGACACATATATAAAAACAATTCGAGGTAAACAACCATGCTTGATATCAAATTCCTGCGCGAAAACCCGGAACTGGTCAAGGAAAACATCCGCAAAAAATTCCAGGACGCCAAGCTCCCCCTCGTGGATGAGGCCATCGAGCTGGACGCCAAAATGCGCGCCGCTATCACCGAGGCCAGCGAGCTGCGCGCCGAGCGCAACCGGCTGTCCAAGGCGAACGGCCCGCTGTTCGGCAAGCTGAAAAAGGCCGCGGACGGCGAGAAGGCCGCCATCCAGGCCGAGATCGACGCCAACATGGCCGCCGTCAAGGCAAACGACGCCTATCTTGCGCAGCTCGAACAGGCGGAGGGCGAATGCGAGCAGCGGCTTCACCGCGTCATGCTTCAGATCCCCAACATCATCGACCCCAGCGTGCCCATCGGCCCGGACGACAGCGCCAACGTCGAAGTGGAGCGCTTCGGCGAGCCGAAAACGCCCGATTTTGAGATCCCCTATCACACCGAGATCATGGAGCGCTTCGGCGGTATCGACATCGACTCCGCCGGGCGCGTGTCCGGCAGCGGGTTTTATTACCTGCTCGGTGATATCGCGCGGCTGCATTCCGCCGTTACCGCCTACGCCCGCGACTTTATGATCGACAAGGGCTTCACCTACTGCATCCCGCCGTTCATGATCCACGGCAACGTGGTCGAGGGCGTGATGAGCCAGACCGACATGGACGCCATGATGTATAAGATCGAGGGCGAGGACCTCTATCTGATCGGCACGAGCGAGCACTCCATGATCGGCCGCTTCATCGACCAGATCCTGCCGGAGGAAGCCCTGCCCCAGACGCTTACCTCCTACTCCCCCTGTTTCCGCAAGGAGAAGGGCGCCCACGGCATCGAGGAGCGCGGCGTCTACCGCATTCACCAGTTTGAAAAGCAGGAGATGATCGTCGTCTGCCGCCCGGAGGATTCCATGAAGTGGTACGAGCAGATGTGGCGTTACAGCGTGGAGCTGTTCCGCAGCATGGACATCCCCGTGCGCCAGTTGGAGTGCTGCTCCGGCGATCTGGCCGACCTGAAGGTCAAGTCCTGCGATATCGAGGCCTGGTCCCCCCGCCAGCAGAAGTATTTCGAGGTCTGCTCCTGCTCCAATCTGGGCGACGCGCAGGCGCGCCGGCTGAAGATCCGCGTCAAGGGCGAGGACGGCAAGATGTACCTTCCGCACACGCTCAACAACACGGTCGTCGCCCCGCCGCGCATGCTCATTGCCTTTTTGGAGAACAACCTCCAGGCTGACGGCAGCGTGCTGATTCCCAAGGTGCTGCAGCCCTACATGGGCGGCAAGACCGTTCTGATCCCTCAAAAATAATTACTATCCGTAGTAATTATTATAAATATTACAGTTAGTAGTTGCTTTTTGCGTTGGAAAGGAGAAAATCATGAAGAAACTCATCAGTGAATTCAAGGAATTTATCATGCGCGGCAACGTTCTTGACATGGCCGTCGGCGTTATCATCGCCACTGCTTTCGGCAAGATCACGACCTCTCTGGTCAACGACGTGTTCATGCCGCTGATCAGCTGGATCTTCGGCGCACGCGATATGACCGCGCTGAACGTCATCGTCCGCCCTGCCGAGCTGGACGCCTCCGGTGAGGTCGTCAAGGAAGCGATCACCCTGGGCTTCGGCACCTTCCTCGCCACGATCATCGACTTTATTCTCGTCGCGCTGGTCGTCTTCGCCATCGTCAAGAGCTTCAACAAGGCCCGCGAGCTGGCCAAAAAGAAGGAAGAGGAAGCCCCTGCCGCGCCGCCGGAGCCCTCCGCTGAGGAAAAGCTGCTCACCGAGATCCGCGACCTGCTCAAGGATCGGAAATGATCGACCTGCTGCGTCAGGGCTTGGCAGAGCTTGACCTCGACGGCGCGCGGGCGGAGCCGCTCGCAGCCTTTGCCCGGCTGCTGCTGGAAAAAAACGCGGTGATGAACCTCACCGCGATCACCGAACCAAGCGCCGTGGCGCAGCTGCACCTGCTGGACTGCGCCGCATTGACCCGCTTTATCGACCTGTCCGGTAAGCGTGTGGTGGACGTGGGCACGGGCGCGGGCTTTCCCGGCGTCCCGCTGCGCATTCTGCAGGACGATTTTGACCTGACGCTGCTCGACAGCCTCGGCAAGCGCGTGGACTTCCTCCGGGAGGTCTGCGCCGCGCTGGCGTTGCCGCGCGTAACCTGCGTCCACGCCCGGGCGGAGGAGTTCGCGCGCGACCACCGGGAGAGCTACGACCTCGCGCTCTCCCGCGCCGTTGCGGCGCTGCCCATGCTCTGCGAGCTGTGCCTGCCGCTCGTGCGGGTGGGCGGGCAATTCCTCGCCATGAAAAGCGTAGACACAGAGGAGGAAATCGCGCGAGCCAAGAACGCGATCCGCACGTTGGGCGGCAGGATTTGCCGCGTCGCGGACTACGCCATCCCCACGAGCGCGGTAACGCACCGCGTCGTCGTGATCGAAAAGGTCGCGCCCACCCCCGCCGCCTATCCCCGCGCTTTTGCAAAGATCAAAAAATCACCGCTGTGAGCGTATCGCGTCCCGCTCCGCCGAAGGCGGGGCGGGAACGGCGCAACAGAAAGGAGGGCTCGTTTTGGGTCAGATCATCGCCGTCGTCTCCGGCAAGGGCGGCACGGGAAAAACCTCATTCACCGCCATGGTGGGTAAGGCGCTTGCCGAGCTGGGCAAGCGGACGCTGTGTCTGGACTGCGACATCGGCCTGCGCAATCTGGATCTCGCAATGGGGATGTCCGATTGCGCGCTGATGGACTTTACCGACGTCATCAGCGGCCGGGTCCCCCTGGATCGCGCCGCCGTACAGCACCCCAAGTATCCCGATCTCTATCTGCTCACCGCGCCGGTTACGCTGCGCGGCACGCAGATCGAACAGAGCGAGATGGCCTCCCTGCTCGACGAGATTCGGGAGCAGTTCGACTTCTGTCTGATCGACGCCTCCGCCGGGCTTGGCCGCGCGTTTCATCTGGCGACCGACAGCGCGGATCGTGCAATCGTCATCGCCACCACCGACCCGCCCAGCCTGCGCGATGCGCAGCGCACCGTAATGGAGCTGCGCGCTTTTCCCACCGGAAAACTGCACCTCGTGGTCAATCGCGTGCGCCGCAGGCTGCTTAAATCGCTCCACGCCAATATTGACGACGCCATGGACGCCGCGGGTCTTCCTCTGCTGGGCGTCATCCCGGAGGACGAAGACGTCCCCGCCCTGCTGGGCAGGGGCTTGCTGGGCGAGTTTGGCTACTATTCCGGCGCCGACCGCGCCTGCCGCAACATTGCGCTGCGTCTCTGCGGCCAGCGCATACCGCTGATGAGACTGTGATTACTCACTTCCGGCCTGCCGGAGGATTCGATAGAAAGGATACACGCATATGAACATTGCTCTCATGGCGCACGACAATAAAAAAGACCTGATGGTGCAGTTCTGTACGGCCTACGTCGGCATCCTTGCCCGGCATACGCTTTGCGCCACCAACACCACCGGCAAGCTGATTGCGGACGCCACCGGCCTGCCGATCCATCTGTTTCTCACCGGCGCCCACGGCGGCAGCGAGCAGATCGGCGCACGCATCGCCTACAACGAGATCGACCTGGTGCTGATGTTCAACGATCCCAACGACCCCAAGGCCGCGGATTCCGTCAGCTATATCTCCCGCCTTTGCGATCAGAACAACATTCCTTTTGCGAGCAATGCCGCCACGGCCGAGATGCTGGTGCTCGGCCTGAGCCGGGGCGACTTGGATTGGCGCGATATCGTCAACCCCAAAAGCAAGCCGTTCACCGCATAAGAGCCGCGTTTTCCAATACAAATTGTAGATTTTAGCAATTATTATACTAATAGGAGTCAGAATTATGATGCAATCCCGTACTCACACCTGTAATGCGCTGCGCCTTGAGCACGTCGGCGCACACGTCAAGCTGGTCGGCTGGATGGAAAACGTCCGCGAGGTCGGCAGCAATTTCGCCTTCGTCGTTCTGCGCGATTTTTACGGCACCACCCAGCTCGTTATCGAGTCTGAGGAGATGATGCGCGCCGTCAAGGGCATCAACAAAGAATCCACGATTTCGGTCGAGGGCGTTGTGCGCGAGCGCGCGAGCAAAAACCCCAAGCTGCCCACTGGTGAGATCGAAGTCGTCCCGGAGAAGATCGAGCTGCTCGGCCGCTGCCGTTACAACGAACTGCCCTTTGAAATCAACCGCAGCCGCGAGGCGGACGAGCTGCAGCGGCTGAAGTACCGCTATCTCGACCTGCGCAATCCCGCCGTCAAGCGCAACATCATCCTGCGCTGCAACGTCGTCGCGGCGCTGCGCAAGGCCATGATGGAGCACGACTTCCTGGAGATCACCACCCCGATCTTGACCGCCTCCTCCCCGGAGGGCGCGCGCGACTATCTGGTGCCCGCGCGCAAGCACCCCGGTAAATTCTACGCCCTGCCCCAGGCGCCTCAGCAGTTCAAGCAGCTGCTCATGACCTCCGGCTTTGACCGCTATTTCCAGATCGCCCCCTGCTTCCGCGACGAGGATGCCCGCGGCGACCGCTCCCCCGGTGAATTCTATCAGCTGGATATGGAGATGGCGTTCGCCTCGCAGGAGGACGTGTTCGCCGTATGCGAGGACGTCCTGCCCCCGATCTTCGCCAAGTACGGCACCTACGATATTGCCTCCCAGCCGCCCTTCCGCCGCATCAAATATCTCGACGCGCTGGAAACTTACGGCTCGGACAAGCCGGATCTGCGCATCGACCTGACGGCAAAGAACGTCTCGGCGCTGTTTGAGGACTGCGAATTCGACGCCCTGCGCGGCAACGTCGTCAAGGCCGTGGCGATTTCCAACTGCTCTTTGACCCGCAAGCAGATTGAAAAGCTGCTCACCGACTGCGAGGTGCAAAGCGGCAGCAAGGGCTACTGGTTCAAGATGGATGAATCCGGCGAATTGGCGGGCGGCATCGCCAAGTTCGTCGTCGGCAAGAAGGAGGCGCTGATCGAGGCGCTCGGCCTTGCGCCCAACACCCTCGTGGTCGTTGCGGCGGGCGAGCTGGCCACCAAGTCCGTCGGCGTGATGATCAAGACCTTCGGTGCCAACTGCGAAGGCCATATGGACAAGGCGCGCTATGAATTCTGCTGGATCGTCGATTTTCCGATGTACGAAATCGGCGACGAAAGCGGCGAGCTGGAATTCTGTCATAACCCGTTCTCCATGCCAGCCGGCGGGCTGGAGGTGCTGCTCAAGGCGGAGCGCGGCGAGATCGACCCGCTGACCATCACCGCCGACCAGTATGACCTGGTGTGCAACGGCGTGGAGCTGTCCTCCGGCGCAGTGCGTAACCACGACCCCGAAATCATGATCAAGGCGTTCGAGCTGGTGCGCCTGGGCGAGGACGACGTGAAAGCCAAGTTCCCTGCCATGTACAACGCTTTCTGCTACGGCGCGCCGCCCCACGCCGGCATCGCCCCGGGCGTGGATCGCATGGTCATGCTGCTCGCCGGCGAGGATTCGATCCGTGAGATCATCCCCTTCCCAATGAACAAGAACGCGCAGGACGTCATGATGGGCGCGCCGAGCGAGGTAACGCAAAAGCAGCTCGACGAGCTGCACATCGCCGTTACCACCGCGGAAGACGCCTGAAACCTATAAACCGTTTCCGCTCGCGCCGAGGCGCGAGACGGACCGAAAAAGCCGGGAGTGGATAACAACGATCCACTCCCGGACCCGCCATAGACGCAGAAAAATGCGTCCCCGTTGGAGAATCATGCTATGAAACGGTATTTTTTCATATGGATCGCTCTGCTTCTCCTCCTTCTCACCGCCTGCGGTGAGGGAGAGGAGAAGCCCGTTTTCGATCCGTCGGCGCCGCAGGCGGATGAAACGCCCGCCTCACCGTCCCAGGGCGAAGCGGAGCCGTTGCCCGAAACGGCGCCGTTATCCGAAACGGAAACCAGCCCCGACCCCGTGGAGAGCCGTGTCGCAGCGCTGCTCGCGCGCATGAGCGTGGAGGAGAGGGTCGGTCAGATCTTTTTTGTCCGCTGTCCGGAATCGGGTGCGGCGGAGGATATCGCCCGCTATCACCTCGGCGGCGTGCTGCTCTTTACGCGGGACTATCAGGACGCCGACGGGAATTGGCTCAGCGAGCGTGATCTGACGGAAAAGCTCCGCGCCTTCCAGTCCGCCGCGGCGGAAAGCGGCGGCGTGCCGCTGTTTATCGGCAGCGACGAGGAGGGCGGTACGGTTACGCGCGCGAGCCGCAATCCCAACCTGTTTGCGCAAAAGCGGCGCTCCCCTCAGCAGATTTTCGCCGCGGGCGGCATGGACGCCGTCGCACAGGAGACGTTTGATTACAACAGCACGCTGCTGCGCTACGGGATCAACGTTAATTTTGCACCGGTGTGCGACGTCTCCACCTATCCCGGCGATTTCATCTACGACCGCAGCTTCGGGCAGGACGCCGCCGCAACGGCAGAGTACGTGCAGACCGTCGTCGCGCAGATGAACCAATGCCGCGTTGGCGGCGCGCTGCAGCGCATGGGCGCGGTGCTCAAGCATTTTCCCGGCTACGGCAGCAACGCCGACACCCACACGGGCATTGCCATCGACAACCGTCCCTACGAACTCTTTGAAACCGCCGATTTTCTTCCCTTCCGCGCCGGAATCGACGCCGGCGCGCCGTTCGTGCTCGTCTCGCACAACGTCGTCGGCTGTATGGACGTTTCGCTGCCCGCCTCTCTTTCCCCCGCGGTGCATCAGATCCTGCGCGAATCGCTCGGCTTTGACGGCGTCGTCCTCACCGACGACCTGGCCATGGACGCGGTAGCGTCCTACGCCAGGGACGGCAGCGCCGCCGTGCTGGCGGTGCTCGCCGGAAACGATATGCTCCTGAGCAGCGACTATCTCACCCAGATCCCGCAGGTCTGCGCCGCCGTCGAGGACGGAACGATTCCTCTCGAAACGCTCGACGCCGCCTGCGCGCGCGTGCTGCGCGCCAAAATACATCTTGGCCTGATCGGAGAATGACCATGGAAACTCTGAAGCTCTACTATCAAGACCCGTTCCAAAAGGAATTCACCGCCTCGGTGCTCTCCTGCGAGGAGACCGGAGGCGGCTGGGCCGTCGTGCTGGATCAAACGGCGTTTTATCCCGAAGGCGGCGGCCAACCGGCGGATCACGGCGTCCTCGGCGGAACGACCGTGCTGGACGTGCACGAAACCGGCGGCGTCATCACGCATCTTTGCGACCGCCCCCTCGTCCCCGGTGCGGCGGTGTCCGGCGCGATCGACTGGGCGCGCCGCTTTGACCATATGCAGCAGCACTCCGGCGAGCATATCTGCTCCGGACTGATCTGCGCGCGCTTTGACTGCGACAACGTCGGCTTCCATATGGGCGCGGACGTCGTAACCATCGACTTCAACGCCGACATCAGTTGGGACGCGCTGCTGGACGTCGAGCGCTGCGCCAACGCATACCTCTACGAGGATCACGCCATCGACGTCCGCTTCTACCGCGGCGCCGCGCTGGACGCCGTGGAATACCGCAGCAAAAAGCCGCTCGACGGCGATGTGCGCATCGTCTCCTTCCCCGGCGCGGACTGCTGCGCCTGCTGCGGCACGCACGTGCTGCGCAGCGGCCAGGTCGGCATCGTGAAATTTCTCTCCTGCCAAAAGTTCCGCGACGGCGTGCGCATCGAGCTGCTGTGCGGCGAACGTGCGTATCGCTATCTGAGCGACACCTGGGCGCAGAATCTGCGCGTCGCCCAGTCCCTTTCCGCCAAACCCACGGAGAGCGCCGCGGCCGTAGACCGGCTGAGCGCCGAGCTGGGCGCGCTGAAGCTGCGCGCCGCCGCGCTGGAGGCGCGGATCTTTGCGCAGATCGCCGCGCAGTACGCCGCGCAGGGCGACGTGCTGCTCTTTGAAGATGAGATGTCGCCCGACAGCGTGCGCAAGCTCTGCGACGCGGTCGCCAATACCTGCGGCGGGCGCTGCGCGGTTTTTGCCGGGACGGACGGCGCGTGGAAATACGCCGTCGGGCAAAAAGACGGCGACCTGCGCGCGCTGACCAAGGCGCTCAACGCCGCGCTGCACGGGCGCGGCGGCGGCAAGCCGTTTTTCGTACAGGGCAGCGCGACGGGCACGCGCGCGGAAGTCGAGGCGTTTTTCCACGCTTGATGCCGGCGTCTCTTCGTTTCCCGCCGCCCAAGCCAATAGCCGGAATGACGCGGAGAAATGATGAAGAAGCGTCTTTTCCTGCTCTTCGGCTGCACCATACCGCTCGCGCCCGCTTCGTGCGCGCAGCGGCCGGAGCTGTTCGCGCCCGCCGGCGCGGCGGACACGCGCGCAAAGCGGCGTGTTTTCGCAATGATGCTGCAAAAAGAAGAAAGAGCTGGCTTTCGCCAGCTCTTTCTTTTGATTGACACGGTGTTATACTGCCGCAGGCTTGTTGTTCTCCATGTTGCGAATCACCAGCACCGTCAAAACCATCAGCACGATGCCGATCGGCAGGCAGACGTACCAAACACGGACAAAGCCCGCGATGATATAGCTCACCAACGACACCGCCGCGGCGGTCAACGCGTAGGGCAACTGCGTGGAAACGTGCTGCACGTGGTCGCACTGGGCGCCCGCGCTCGCCATGATCGTCGTATCGGAGATCGGGGAGCAGTGGTCGCCGAGCACCGCGCCCGCCATGCAGGCGGAGATGGCGACGATCATCAGTTCGTTGCTCATATCGGCGTGGAACACGTCAGCGACGATGGGGATGAGGATACCGAACGTACCCCAGGAGGTACCGGTCGCAAAGGCGAGGAATCCGCCGACAACGAACACCAGTGCGGGCAGCAGGCTCATCAGCGCGCCGTTGTGCGCCGCGGAGTCCACCAGTGCGGCGACGTTCTCCTTTGCGCCGAGCGAGTCGGTCATCGCCTTGAGTGTCCACGCGAAGGTCAGCACCAGAATGGCGGGGACCATCGCCTTGAAGCCCTCCGGAATGGCGTTCATGATCTCGTTGAAGTTCAGCACACGGGTGGCGAGGTAGAAGATGATCGTGATGATCAGCGCCACGGCCGAGCCGTACATCAAACCCACGGAGGCGTCAGAGCCTGCAAACGCATCCACAAAGCTCTCGCCGTCAAAGAAGCCGCCGGTGTAGATCATGCCGATGACGCAGCAGACGATCAGCACGACGATCGGGAAAATCAGATGAATGACCTTGCCCTTGCCGCTGACCGGCGGGTTGGGCATATCCTCCGCGCCCGTGATGCTCGACCGTCCCGTGGTCTCGCGGGCCTCCAGCTTCTGGCTCATCTCCGCGACCTTCATCGGGCCGTAGTCAAATTTGCCGAAGGAAAGCGTGAGCATCATGGCGATGGTGAGGAACGCATAGAAATTATAGGGGATTGCGCGCACGAACAGGTCGAGGCCGTTCACGCCGTCCACGAAGCCGGATACCGCCGCCGCCCAGGAAGAGATCGGCGCGATGATGCAGATCGGCGCGGCGGTGGCGTCGATGAGGTAGGCGAGCTTCGCGCGGGAGATCCCGTGGCGCTCCGCCAGCGGGCTCATAACGGAGCCGACGGTCAGGCAGTTGAAGTAGTCGTCGATGAAGATCAGCACGCCGAGCGCGATGGTCGCAAGCTGGGCGCCGGTCTTGGTCTTGACGTGCTCAACCGACCAGCGGCCGAACGCCGCGCTGCCGCCGGCGCGGTTCATCAGCATGACCATTGCGCCGAGGATCACGAGGAATACCAGGATGCCGATATTCCACGAGTCAGTCAGCGAGCCGACCATGCCGTTAACGAACACGTGCTCCAGCGTACCGGTAAAGCTGAAGCCGGTGTACATCATTCCGCCGACGAGGATACCGATGAAGAGCGAGGAGTATACCTCCTTCGTGATCAGCGCCAGTGCGATGGCGATAATCGGAGGCAGCAGGGACAGGATCGTTTGACCAAGCATAGAAAATCCTTCCTTTCATCTGTGTTCTTCTGTTGCCGTGTTCTTCTGTTGCCGTGTTCTTCTGTTGCCGTGTTCTTCTGCAAGTATACGCGGTTTTTCTTGCATAGTCAAGTGCAATTTATCCGATTCAAACCCACAGAATGCAATTGAAAGCGCATCGCGACGGCAAAGTCGTCCGTGCGGCGCGGCGCGCGGCGCGCGGCACGCGGCGGAAACGCTCCTTCCGACGCGCAAGAAGGGGCGTGTATCTCCCGATACACGCCCCTCTTTTCTTTCGGTTTTTTGCGCCATCAGAACGCAATCTTCTCCTGAAGATAGGCCTTGACCTCGCTGATCGGCAGGCGCACCTGCTCCATGCTGTCGCGCTCGCGGATCGTAACGCAATGATCCGCCGGCGTGCCTTTTTCCGGGTCGCCCACGGTGTCGAAGTCGAAGGTGATGCAGTACGGCGTGCCGATCTCGTCCTCGCGGCGATAACGCTTGCCGATCGAGCCGGTCTCGTCGTAGTCCACCATAAATTCCTTGGAAAGCTCCCGGTACAGCTCCATCGCGGGACCGGTGAGCACCTCCTTCTTGGAAAGCGGCAGGATCGCCGCCTTAAAGGGCGCAAGCGCCGGGTGCAGGCGCAGAACGGTGCGGATATCGTCGTTGCCCTTCTTGTCCTTGCCCACGACCTCCTCGTCGTACGCCTCGCACAAAAACGCCAGCGCCACGCGGTCGCAGCCAAGCGACGGCTCGATCACGTAGGGGACGTAGTGCTCGTTCGTCTCCGGGTCGAAATAGGTCAGCTCCTTGCCGGACGCCTCTTGATGGCGGGTCAGGTCGTAGTCTGTGCGGTCGGCAATGCCCCACAGCTCGCCCCATTCGGTGAACGGGAAGGCGTATTCGATGTCCGTGGTCGCGCGGGAGTAGAAGGCCAGCTCCGCGCTCTCGTGGTCGCGCAGGCGCAGGTGCTCCTTCTGAATGCCCAGGCTCAGCAGCCAGTTGGTACAATAATCCTTCCAGTAGGCAAACCACTCCAGATCGGTGCCGGGCTTGCAGAAGAACTCGCACTCCATCTGCTCGAACTCGCGGGTGCGGAAGGTGAAGTTGCCCGGCGTGATCTCGTTGCGAAACGCCTTGCCCACCTGGCAGACGCCGAACGGCAGCTTCTTGCGCGTCGTGCGCGCGACGTTGGCAAAGTTGACGAAAATGCCCTGCGCCGTTTCCGGCCGCAGATACACGGTGCTGCTGGAATCCTCGGTTACCCCGATGGCCGTCTTGAACATAAGATTGAACTTGCGGATCGGGGTAAAGTCGTGCTTGCCGCAAACGGGGCAGACGATATCCTCGTGCGAGGCGATGAACGCGTCCATCTCCTCAAAGCTCATCGCGTCCACGTTGACCTCGCCGTGCGCGTCCCCGATGAGCTTATCGGCGCGGTGGCGCGCCTTGCAGGCCTTGCAGTCGAGCAAGGGGTCTGAAAAGCTGGCCACGTGGCCGGTGGTGATCCAGGTCTGGGGATTCATGATGATCGCCGCGTCGAGGCCGACGTTGTACGGGTTCTCCTGCACGAATTTCTTCAGCCACGCCTTCTTGACGTTGTTCTTGAACTCCGTGCCCAGCGGGCCGTAGTCCCAGGAGTTGGCAAGACCGCCGTAGATCTCGCTGCCGGGGTAGATAAAGCCGCGGTTCTTGCACAGATTGACGATCATATCCAGTGTCTTCTTGCTCTGTTCCATGGTGTATCTCCTTTTCATTTCGTTGGCTTAAAACGAAAAAACGCCCTAAGCCGGTTTTCGGCTCAGGGCGAACAAATTCCGATCTGTCCGTGGTTCCACCTGAATTCGCGTATGGGCTACGCGCACTCTTTCCCGATAACGGCGGGCCGCCGGCGGCGCATTTCCGCGCCGCTGCTCCGAGACGCCTTCGCTTTTGCTCCGTCCGAGGCTCGCACCGTCCGCCTCTTCTCTGTTCGGGAGGGAAAAGCTACTCTTTCTCTTCAACGCAGTGGAGTTATTTTAGTATAAAAGGCTTGCCTTGTCAAGCACTTGCGCGCAAGCGTATCTTCCGTTTTTGAATCAGCCGCCCGGCCCGCTCATTCTTTTATGCGTTCCAGTTCCGCGAAGGACAATCCTCTGATCAAGACGGCTTCGGCGCTGGAATCGGTCTGATAGGGCTCCAGCTTTTGCAAGGCTGCAAAATAATCGCAATCACCCATCGTGGCGTGCTTGCTCGTGCTGACGATCATAAGCCTGTATTCCGTGATCGCTTTGCCGCTTATCGCGTAGTTTGGCGCCTTGGGGAACACCGTTGCCGTCTCCTCCGTCAGTGCAAACGCGCCAAACACGACGCCGTCCGGTTTTGTATAGAAGTGCGGCTTTGCAACGTATGCGCTGCGCCACACGTCCGCCGTATTTCCCTTTTTCAACCAGTTGAAGATTCCCACTGCCCTTCTGCCTCCTCGTTTACAGGTTTGCAATTCTGGCGAATCGTTCCCACTTGCCGCCGGAAACCGCTTCCCGTCCTTCCTTGCGCAAAGCGCGGCCGGTTTAAACGCGCGCTTCGGCCCGGCCTGCCGCATCCGAATCGGCAATCGCGGCAAACCGTTCGTCAAAAGGGAGGCGCTTCGCAACGAAGCGCCTCCCTTCCTTTGTCGTCTCTTCTCTGTGTTATTCACCAATGCTGTTGAGCTTCAAGGTCAGCGCGCTCTTCTTGTGAGCAGCGTTGTTCTTGTGCAGAATGCCCTTGGCAACAGCCTTATCAACGGTCTTCACTGCGACCTTGTAAGCGCCTTCGGCCTCGGTGCGATTGCCTTGCTCGGCAACGGCCTCAAACTTTTTCAGCGCGGTCTTCAGTGCGGAACGGTCGGCCTTGTTGCGGTTGTTGCGCGCAGCAGAGATCAGGACGCGCTTCTTGGCAGACTTGATATTCGGCAAACCAAACACCTCCTCCGAACGAGATTTGCACGGGAAAACCACCATGCAGATTGGTATTTTAACAAAGATTTCAAGGAATTGCAAGCACTTTTTCAAGATTTTCCCGTTTTTTTTGTATGAACCAATCTTTTGGGGATATCCTAATCGCAGGATACAAGATTTTGTGGACAGGAGGACTATCCCATGCAAGGCAAACGCACCGATCTGGCGCTGGAGGCGCACGAGCTTTGGCGGCAGGGCGCCCGTGAGGACGCCCTGAACGGCGTACACACCGAAACGCAATCGTGCCACGGCTGCACCGTTACCGCCGTTTCCATCACCGACGCGGCCGCCGCACGCGCGCTGGGCAAGCCGCGCGGACGCTATTTGACGCTGGACCTCGCCGCGTTTCGCGCGCAGGAAGATGGCGCGCTCGAGCGCAGCGCGCAGGCGCTGAGTGAGCAACTGCGCACGCTTTGGGAAGGCCCGATCCGCTGCGCGCTGGTCGTCGGCCTGGGCAATGCCGCCATGACGCCGGACGCCATCGGTCCTCTGACGCTGCGCCACGTGCTCGTTACGCGGCATATCCACGGCACGCCGCCGTTTTCCTCGCTTGCCTCGGTCAGCGCGCTGGCGCCGGGCGTTTCGGGCGGTACCGGCATGGAGGCGGTTGAGGTGCTGCGCGGCGCGGTGCGCGCCGTGCAGCCGGACGTCGTCGTTGCGGTGGATGCGCTGGCTGCACGCGCGCTCTCGCGCGTGTGCAGCACGGTGCAGCTTTCCGACACCGGGATCGTCCCCGGCTCCGGGGTCGGCAACGATCGCCGGGCGCTTAACCGCGAGACGCTGGGCGTACCGGTCATTGCCGTGGGCGTGCCGACCGTGGTGGACGCCGCCACGCTTACACGGGACATTCTGGAGGAGGCCGGGACCAGCGTCGACGATCCCTCCGCCCTGCACACGGACAGCGCCGGCGTCATGGTTACGCCGCGCGACATCGACGCCCAGGTCCGCCGGCTCTCCCGGCTCGTCGGCTACGGCCTCGACCTGGCGCTCCACCCGCTGGATTTTCAAACTGTCTGCGCGCTGCTGGGATAGTCTTGCAAATGCCGCACGCCTGTGCTATGATGGAGCAAATGAGCGAGGAGGTACGGATTATGTGCGAATTCAACGCAAAACAGCAACTTCCCGGTCTTTTGGACTGGATGCGCGCGCAGATGAAAAATTGCGGCGGCAAGACCGCCGTGGTCGGCATTTCCGGCGGAAAGGACTCCAGCGTGATTGCCGCGCTGTGTGTCGAGGCTTACGGGCGCGAGAACGTCGTCGGCGTGCTGATGCCGGACGGCGTCCAGCCGGATATTGATTACAGCAACGGCCTGGTCGAGGTGTTGGGTATCCGGCATTACACCTTTAATATCCACGCCGCCACCGCCGGCGTACTGGACGAAATGCGCAACGTCGGCATCGAGGCCAGCCGCCAGACGACGGTCAATCTTCCCTCCCGCATCCGCATGGCGACGCTCTACGCCATCGCCCAGAGCGTGGAGGGCGGCATCGTGATCAACACCTCCAACCTCTCGGAGGACTGGGTGGGCTACTGCACGATCTACGGCGACAGCGCCGGCGCGTTCTCACCCATCGGTATGTACACGACGGAGGAGGTCATCGCCATTGGGGCCGAGCTGGGCCTGCCGGAGCGGTTTCTCATCAAGCCGCCGTCCGACGGGCTGACGGGCCTGACCGACGAGGACAACCTCGGCTTCACCTATCACGCGGTGAACGAGTACATCCGCAAGGGCGTCTGCGACCCCGCGGTCAAGGAGCAGATCGACCGCAAGCACCGCATCAGCCGCTTCAAGTTCCAGACCATCCCGGTCTATCACAACGGCCTGCCCATGGTCATCGAAGACGGCACGGACTTTTACAAGTAAAATTTCTTCAGAAGCAGGTACTGCCCCCCTTGCATGGGGTGGGTCCGGGAGG
>CAMZIO010000016.1 GCA_947307255.1 uncultured Clostridia bacterium
CCTTGGTGCAGCGGCACTCGCCGTTCTTCTGGGCATGGTAGCGGGTGTTCCAGATAGGCTGGTAGTATACCCTGTATACTTCCTCGCTGACCTCGATAGGGGTCCCGTTGACCGGGATAAAGAAACGATTGTTTGACATTTAGATTTCCTCCGTAGGTTTTCAGATTTGCGGAAACCACAGAGGAAAAAGGCTCCTGTGGGGTTTCCACAAGAGCTATCCAATCGTTTGTAAAGTCAGCTGCCATAGTTCATAAGGTTTATAAGGTCAGCGACCGAAAAAGTTTTTATAAACCGGCCATGGTGAGTTCATCGCCGGGGATTGTAATTTCGGGTTTTTTGTGCTATAATATGTTTTAGTGGGGTTTGTTAGGGTTTGCGAATCCGATACAGCCACCACTTTTCGGCATGTAAATGACTGTCAATCGGAGGGACAACCTGTGACAATAAACGAATATCCTCGCCTGTGCGGAGGCACCTTCTTCACGTTGGTGTTACAAGCCCTCCGGCAACGAATGAAAGCGAGAGAACATTATTCTGGTGATAGCGACGGCCTGTCAGATCCAGAAGTGCTGGTTGGCCTGATCAGGGTAATCAATCCTGATTACGCAGATCCCGGCAAGGAAAATCTGAAAGGCACGGCAAACAACTACAAAGCCTGTAAGACATCGAATAGCACATACCTGCCATTTGATGACGAACAGGTATTATCAGCATTTGACTCCGTAGTGAGAACGGACTATCAAACGGCCTTGAACGGGATGATCGGTTTTGTAAATGACTTCCTCGATGTAGGCGAGACGGTTCATAAGGATGTCAATCTGGTCCGTGCCCTCATAGACCTGATTCAGCAGGATCAGACCATCAAAGCCAGTGACGAGTTCTATATCGGGCCGAATGGAGAGAAAAAGAAAAAGGCCGCACTTGGCGACCTCAAGGAAGTATGCCTCCCGTCATTTCTTCTTGGCGTTTGGCACTACGTTGTTATGAATCGGAGAGACAATGCTGTAGGCAAAAAGACCTATGATGTTTGGTGTCCATCAAACGACCGAGCTCCAAGAAAGTACACCGCACATATGGGTGAAGGCCTTCTTGATAGCCTGACGACCTACACCGTTGATACTAAGAAAACGATAACAGCAGAGGTCGTTGACGAGCCTATTGAAGATGATGCTTCGGAGGCAGCCGGTCAGGACACACCTCCGGTGACTCAGCAGATGGTGAACAACAATCCGACGTTTTTCAACATCAACATCTCTGGCGGTAACAACAGCTTCTATCAGCACGTTGACAAGCTGACGATAAACAACGGAGGAAAACAAGATGAGTGATAATTTACCGGTTAATTCCTCCAGCAATCTCCCTGTGCCGGGGAAGGCCGCCGAGATTACCGTATCCGGAGGCAATAACAATTTCGTTGCTCACGCTGATACCGTGGAAAACAATATCACGGTAATGCTGAATGATCCCAGATCAAGACGTGGCGAGAACAGAGCACGAATAACCTTTAACACAGACTTCTATCATCTGTTTGTGATTCTTGGTGAGAAGTTCGAGGACAACTATTTTCTGGTTCCCAAGGATCGTGCCTTGACCGAGAGCACAAACGATGAGCTGAAAACAAAATATGCGTCCCTCACGCCAGAAGCTATCGAGGGGCTGAAACGATATCCGGCCATCTTCGCTGATGAGAACCATTCCTACGGGAAAACAGACGACGCTCAAGATGCTTATTTCGGGTTTGTGAAGGACGTTAAGATTCAAGACAACGGGATCAAAATCTACTACACGATTATAACGGCGATCCCGCAACAGATTTTAAATGAGCAGTGCTTTGAACTTGGCATCGGCGGGGCCAGATCGTTTAATGAACTGAACCGCACACATTGGGCACTGAAACAAATAAATCTCATTGAAGCATTGCAGAAAGCTGGAGTTCAGATTATTTGAATCGTAACTCTTGTAGAAAATGGAGGTAATACGATGAGTCACGAGTATGAAGAAATGCAGGTCGAGAAGTGGGTTAATCTGGAAGATGTCGCTGAACATCTGAGCATCAGTCAAGATACAGTTCGCACATGGATTAAAGAAGGAAAGCTGCCCGTGTACCGGGCTGGCAAGCGATATAAATTCAAAATCTCTGAAGTTGATGAATGGGTCCGCAAAGGCAAAATTCAGGAATGAGCTTTGAGATTGGAAGCAGGATGGTGAATTGAATGCAGCGTAAGGTACCTTCAGCAATTACGAATATCACGCTCAACAGAGCAACTTTTACAGATGTCCCGATTGATGAGCTCACGTTCGTCAACTTCTTCTATGGCAATAATGGAGCGGGAAAATCTTCTATCGCTCACGCCATTGCGGAGGATGACGGAGTTGTCTGGGCCGACGGCAAAACCGCCGATGACTTTGATGTGCTTGTCTATAATCAGGATTTCATCAACGACAACTTTGTGAATTACGGCGATCTCAAAGGCGTCTTTATCTTCGGTGAAGAGGATATCGAGGCTAAAAAGAAGATCGCTGAACTCACAGATCAGAAAAAGAAGAAAATGGATGCTCGTCAGACAGCTCTTGATGAGCATAAAAAGAAAACAGATGGCCTTGCATCTGCGCTGACGCAGTTTCAGGACACCTGCTTTTCAAAGACTGCGGAAATCCGCAGACGCTTCGATAAGTGTATGGACGGCAAGAAGCAAAAGAAGAACTTTGCCGAGGCCGTACTTGGAGAAACAAAACCGACCGATCACGATCTGGCAGAGCTGGAGCGTCTCTATGACGTAGCTTTTGACGATTCAGCCAGAGCGTATACGGAGTTCAAAAAAGCCGCTGCTACCACCTACGGCAGTCTTCCCGGAAAGGATCTGCTCGATAGAATGATTGTCAGCAGTAGCGATACACCTTTCGCAAAATTTATGAAGGCCCTCGGTGACACAGCATCCGATTGGGTCCGTGATGGTCATACACATTATGCCGGTGCAGCGGGTGGAAAATGCCCGTACTGCCAGCAGAAGCTCCCGGCAAACTTCGAGGCGGATATTGCGGCTACCTTTGACGCTCAGTACCAGCAGGACATCCGTGATCTTGGGCAGTTCCAGACTGTGTATGAAAGAGAGACCAGAGAGATTGTCCGGGTGCTTCAAGGTAATGCCAGTGACGTTATGCCGACGATTGATCTGACTGCGTATCAGGAAAAACTCGCCCTGTTGGAGAGTAACTTTGAAATCAACCGTCAGCGCATTGCTGAGAAGGTCAAAGAACCGTCAAAGACCATTTCCCTTGAGGACACCGATACGCTTCTGTTGGAAATTGGTGCTATGATCGACGAAATCAATAAGCAGATCAAAGCAAATAACGATGTTGTTTCTGCCAAGAGATCCAGCAAGAGCAAATGCAAGACAGAAATCATGCAGTATCTTGCGTTCATGCTGGCGGCTGACGTGAAGAGCTATCAGGATGAGGTCGACCGACTTCAGAAGGAAATCGACGACGTTACCGAACGTGGCAAGAAGCTCAGAAAAGAAATCGGAGACCTGACAAATGAGATCTCCGCTCTGAATAAGCACAATGCGAACACCGAGGCCGCCATCGACAGCATCAACAAGATTCTGAAGGATTCTGGTTTCCAAGGCTTCAGCATTCGTGCGAAAGAAGGCGTGGAGAATGTTTATGAAGTTATCCGTGAGGACGGCTCCATTGCGGAAAATCTCAGTGAGGGCGAGCGCAACTTCATCGCTTTCCTGTACTTCTATCATCAGGTACGTGGCAGCATGAGTAGCGAGGAGCTCAAGGAAAAGATCGTCGTTATCGATGACCCGGTGTCCAGTATGGATAGCACGGCACTGTTCCTCGTCAGCGCAATCGTCCGTGAGATGATCAACGTCTGCCGGAACAATACTGAGTACCTGAATCCGAAGGTTCCCGGTGACTACATCAAGCAGTTGTTCGTCCTGACCCACAACGTGTACTTCCACCGTGAAGTCACTTACCAGCAGGTCGGGTATTACAACTGCACATCGTTCTACATGATCCGGAAGAACGACAACATCTCCACTATCAAGCTCTGCAAGCGTCAGAGCAAGGAAATCCCGACCGAGGAAGAAAACTATAATCCGATCCAGAACTCCTACGCCGCTTTGTGGGATGAGCTCCGGGATATCAAGTCTACGATCCCGGCCCTGAACGTAATGCGCCGCATTCTCGAATACTACTTCCTGCAGCTCTGCGGATATGAAGGAAGTGACCTGCGAGAAATTGTGCTGGACGAGCACCGAAACGAGTTCATCAAGCAGGTCGAGGGCGAGAAACCGGATATGACGGATTACCAGCTGGCGTCTTCCTTGCTGGCATACATTAACAATCCCAACGGCATCAGCGACGGCCTGAACTACGTTGAGGATTGCGAGGACGTCGACGCATATAAGCGGGTCTTCCGGATGATCTTTGAGGCCCTCGGCCAAAGCCAGCATTATAAGATGATGACCGGCAAACGGATAAAGTCCTGATTTTGGGACAGCCAGTATTTTATAATTTCAAATATGAATGATGGAGGATACTACCATGTCAGCTAACAACAGATACATTACCTCAGCGGAGAGCCTTGTCACCACCCATGAAGAAACGAGAGCAGGTTTTTTGAGCATAGCACTTGAAAAGAACCGAGTGGGTGATCCTTTTGTAAAGAATGCTCTTGCGTTTAAGGCTATGGTTGCTCACACACATTGCGCAGAAGATTTATTAACTATTCCGCAAGTGCGTCCGTTTTTGATTACTGCTGCTGGGCTTTCTGACAAGTCGCTTGCTTATCTTAATGAAGATGATCAAACGATGGCTATTCAGGAATTAATAGACAAGTTCTTGAAACCTGCAGGAGCAGATTATATTGATGAGGCTACCTTTAGATATCTTCTGATTAAAGGTGATGCTGTTGGCGGGAGCATGAGAAATAAAATCGGAGCTTTGGGACAAGAACGATTGATTCGTGCGATCTATTCAAGTATGAGTGTACGAGGCATCAGCTGCAAAAGACTTCTAAAAGATTCAAAACGGTGGTCAACTGTCAATCTGGGGGAGGCTGGAGCTGAGGCTAATATCAAAGCTCTCAATTGGACTAATGATTCCGGTGAAAGAATCCTTGTATTTAATGCAACAATACCAACAGTAAAAAATAACGTTGATATTTGCCTCTTTTCGAGTAATATAGATGACTACGATCTCAAAACGCTCGTGCGTCATGATGAGCGAGCTCTGATGTTTGGGGAGTTGAAAGGTGGAATTGATCCTGCGGGTGCAGATGAGCACTGGAAGACGGGAAACACGGCCCTGAACAGAATCAGAACCAGTTTTGCAGCTGCAGGCTATCCTCAAATGATGACATCGTTTGTCGGTGCAGCTATTGAACGAGCTATGGCTGAAGAAATATATGCACAGCTGGAATCTGGGACGCTTACAAACGCAACGAATCTGACAAATAATAACCAGTTAATAGAATACTGTAATTGGTTAATCGAACTGTAAGGAGCTGTTGTATGATGGAGCAGTTAACATTATTCGGCACACTTGGAATTGAGGAAGAGATTGCAGACAAAGCCAACTATATAGTTGACTCATTCTCGGCAGACAGCTTTTGCCCAGAAGCGGCAAGGCAAGCCCTTGAGGAAAAGTATAAGCCCATACTTGAGGTAACACGGAAATTCGATAGGCGAAGTGTCAGCTATCAGTTGAGCAAAAAAGATGCACTTCATAGCTGGCTGAAATACAAAGAAGGTTTTTCAGCAGATCTTGTTAATATCCTTTTGGACGATATGGGAGCTGTTCCGGGTGATACGGTAATGGACCCTTTCATGGGATCAGGAACCACAGCATTGGTTTGTCAAATGCGAGGAATTAACAGCATCGGGTATGATATTATGCCGATATCTGGGGTGTCTATTAGCGCAAAAGCGAACGTGATGAGGTATGATATTTCGGAGCTTCAAAAACTAATCGGAGAGTTTTCGGACTTACAGATGCCTGAAGATTATTCCGGGAGAACTCCATATATCACGATCACCGACACGGCATATCCTGATTTTAATGAAAGATTCATTCAGTATGCTACGGACTGGATATCTTCCAGTTCATATTCTCCCGAAGCAAAGAATCTATTCACCTTGTGCATGATTAATTCGCTGGAAAGGTGTAGTTACACATCAAAAAGCGGTCAGTATTTGAGCTGGGACTCAAGGTCAAAAAAAGTAATTGAAGCAAACAAAGAAAGAGCTGCTTCCGGCAGAAAACTGCTTCCTGAACATCATTGTCGAGAAACGGTTGAGAATATAAAAGACGCCGTAATCGACGAGCTTAAGCACGTTCTTTCTGACATAAAAATGATTCAGTCAAACGGGCATACAGATTCGCAAGCTACTATTCAGTACAAGCAGAATAGTGTGCTATTTGAGCTGCCTCAAATTCCAGATGGGCTATTAAAGGGCGTCATTACATCACCGCCGTATTGCAATAGATACGACTATACAAGAACGTACGCTTTGGAGCTTGTCTATTTAGGTATTGGAGAAAAAACGATCAAAGAAATGCGTCAGGCTTTGCTGTCATGCACAGTTGAGAGTAAACCTAAGATCGAAGCATTGAGGGAGTACTATGCATCGATTGGGGCAAGTGATAGATTTGACTACATCTATTCCACAATTAAATCTAATCCGGCTTTCCAAGAAATCCTTAAGGCGATGGATATGAGGAAAGAAAACGGTGACTTAAATAATAATGGCGTCATCCGGATGGTTGAAGGGTATTTCACAGAATTGGCATTCATTTACGCAGAGCTTTACAGGGCTTGCAAAAAAGGAGCAATGGTGGCCTTTGTAAATGATAATGTGAGATATGGTGGCGAAGTTATCCCTGTGGATTACTTGTCGACCAGTTTTGCAGAGCAGTTTGGATTCACTCCTGTGAAGGTATATTGCTTGAAACAACAAAAAGGAAATAGCAGTCAGCAGATGAAAAAATATGGACGGGTTGCTCTTAGAAAGAGTGTAACAATTTGGAGGAAAGACTAATTCTGCGACCGGGGTTTTAGGTTATTCTGAGTAGATATAGAGGTGGAAAAATGTTTGACCATTCAAAACTTGCAGATGCGCTTGTAGCGTATAAGCAGAACTTCGTCGCAAAGCAATGGGGCGAAGAAAAATATAAATGGGAAGCCGTGAAGTGGTTTCAGGACAATTGGGATGTGAATGCATCCGATTTTGCTGAAATGCTGAGTCGTTCCTTGGATAAGACGTTCAATCTGCTGGCCTCCAACAACAACTTCCCGAAAGGTATGATCGTCGGGTTCGCAAAAGCCGCTCCCGAAGAGGTCCGGGCAATGTTCATCGCTCTGTTTGATGAGAGCAAGGATGTATTTGAACGAATGGATGCCTTCAAGACACAGTCATCTGTTCTCTTGGAGAAATACGGTAATGGAGCCGCTCAGCACTACCAGTACGAGAACGCTATCAGTACCTACCTTTGGCTCCGTTATCCGGACAAGTATTACATCTACAAGTTCGGTGAAGTAAAAACGGTTGCCAGCGAGCTTGAATCTGACTATCGTTTCAAAAAGGGTGCCTATGCCGATAACATTCGGAACTTCCTGAAGCTCTATGATGAAATCAGTGTGGCCCTCAAAGAGGATACCGAGCTGGTGAACCTATTCCAGTCACAGTTGAGCGATACTTGCTATCCAGATCCGGAACTGAAGACGCTAACTATCGACATCGGTTTCTACATCAGCAGGTATTACTCGCAGAAAGATGCAGTTGCTCAGGCCGATGCCGAGTGGTTCCCGGCCACTTATTCACCGGGATTCTCCGTCGATGATTGGGTAAAACTTCTCAATGACTCGGAGGTCTTTACCACTGGCAGCCTTGAAATCATGAAACGCATGAAAGATTATGGAGGTCAGGCCACCTGCACTCAGCTTGCCGTTAAATATGGTGAATCAAAGAACTTCTATAATGCTGGCTCGTCTGCACTTGCGAGAAGAATCGCAGATAAGACCGGATGCCCGGTTATGGAGGATGAAACAGATAATTCAAAATGGTGGCCAATCCTCTATGTCGGACGCTCTGCGACGAAAGAGGAACAGGGGTCTTACATCTGGCGACTTCGTGATGAACTCTCAGCTGCACTGGATAAGGTTGATCTTTCAGGTATTGAACTGTATGTTGCAGCTGCTCCCGGTGAGCAGGACCGTGGTTATTGGTGGTTGAATGCCAATCCGAAGATCTGGAGCTTTGCGGACATCGCCGTTGGAGAGGTTCAGTCCTACACGCTTTACAATGAGAACGGCAACAAGCGTCGCATCTTCCAGAACTTCCTTGATGCGAAAGCTGGCGACATGATCATTGGATACGAATCCAATCCGGTAAAGCAGATTGTTGCCATCGGTCGTGTTAGCGCAGAACAGGACGGTGAGAAGCTGTTCTTTGAAAAGGTCGAAGGCCTGACTTCACCGATTGATTATGCCACATTGAAGGGGTGCCCGGAACTTGAACGTATGGAGTATTTCCAGAATCCGCAGGGCAGCTTGTTCAAGCTCACCAGAGGAGAATACGACTTCATTCTCGATATGATCCGTGAGGAGAATCCGGTCGCTACGGAAGCCTCCATCGATGCTTACACAAAGAGTGACTTCCTCGATGAAGTCTATATGACCGAAAAACGCTACGAGAACCTTGTGGCCGTTCTTCACAATAAGAAGAACATCATTCTGCAGGGTGCTCCCGGTGTTGGTAAGACTTTCGCCGCAAGACGTCTGGCATGGTCCATGATGGGTGAAAAGGATGATAGCCGCATTGAGTTCGTTCAGTTCCATCAGAACTATTCCTATGAAGACTTCATGATGGGGTATAAGCCGGTCGAGGATGGATTTGAGCTGAAGTACGGCATTTTCTATCGTTTCTGCCAGAAGGCTGCAAACCAGCCGGACAAGGAGTTCTTCTTTATCATCGATGAAATCAACCGTGGCAACATGAGTAAAATCTTCGGTGAGCTGTTGATGCTGATCGAAAAGGACTACAGAGGTACAAAAGCGACTCTCGCTTATAACGGGCTCTCATTCTCCGTCCCGAAGAACCTCTATATCATTGGCATGATGAACACGGCAGACCGCAGCCTCGCCATGATCGACTATGCGCTTCGTCGCCGCTTCAGCTTCTTTGAGGTGGAACCGGGCTTCGATTCCGAGGGCTTCATCCATTACCAGAACAGCTTGAACAACGAGACACTGAACGAACTTGTTAATAAGGTGAAAGACCTTAACCGTGAAATCTCCCTTGACAAGTCGCTGGGTAAGGGCTTCTGCATCGGCCACAGCTATTTCTGTGGCAGAGATGTTTGCACCGAAGAGTGGCTGCACTCCATCGTTGACTACGACATTCTTCCGATGCTCAGTGAATACTGGTTCGACGACGCCAACAAGCTCCAGCGGTGGGAGAACATTCTGCAAGGTGTGTTTCAATGATTAAGGATAAGAGCATCTTCATAAAAAACATATACTATATGCTTTCGTATGCCTTCACGACGCTGAATCAAGGCGGTTATGAGGATGTTGCTACCGAGGAGTTCGAGAACATGCATAACCTCTTCGCTGCGATTCTGGCGAAGGGCATCAGCAGACAGTTGAAACAGGGGCTGTACCGTGAGTATTTAAACCGCAAAGAGGATGTTGCTGTAGTCCGGGGCAAGATCGATATGCCGGGGACCATTCAGAACCGCCTTGCCAGAAAGCGGGTGCTGACCTGTGAGTACGATGAGCTTTCCGAGAACAATCTCCTGAATCAGATACTGAAAACGACCGTTATGCTTCTGCTCCGGCACACGAGAGTGGATCAGGAGTACAAAAGCGATTTGAAAAAGGAAATGCTGTTCTTCTCAAATGTTGACACAATCGATCCTACCACGATCCGCTGGTCGGCCATTCGGTTCCAGAGGAACAACAATACCTATCGTATGCTCATCAGCCTGTGCCAGCTCATTCTGGAAGGAATGCTTCTGACCACAGACTCCGGAGAATACAAGCTGGCCTCCTTTGTGGATGAACAGCGTATGAATCGTCTGTACGAGAAATTCATCCTCGAATACTACGCCAAGGAGTGTCCGCAGGTGACAGCGACGGCTTCGCAGATCCCGTGGGCTTTGGATGATGGTATTGGGACAATGCTGCCGGTAATGCAGAGCGACATCATGCTCACCAGAGGCAGCGAGGTGCTAATCATCGACGCCAAGTATTACACGCATACCACGCAGACTCAGTACGATGTCCACACGCTCCATTCCGGTAATCTGTATCAGATCTTTACCTACGTCAAGAACAAGGATACGGAGTTCGGGGACCAGCCCCACAAGGTTTCCGGCATGCTCCTTTATGCGGCAACAGACGAAGCGATCCAGCCGGATAACAGCTACCAGATGAGCGGCAACAAGATCAGCGTGAAGACACTTGATTTGAACAGGGATTTCTCAGAGATAGCAGCACAGCTGAATGCGATAGTCACAGAACACTTTTCATAAGAAACGAGGCGACAGTTCTTGCTTGATGTCTATACCGTGTCCTTCTTCGGCCACCGTCAGGTTGACCGCTTCTTTGAAACTGAAGAAAAGGTCACTGAGCTGGTAAGGAAGCTCATCACAGAAAAAGAATATGTGGAGTTCCTGATTGGACGGGACGGCGAGTTTGATCAGATTGTAGCATCGACAGTTAGACGGGCAAAGCGTGACATCCGGGACGACAATTGCGAACTCATCTGGGTGCTGGCATACCCGAAAGCCGAATATGCAAATAACGCAGACTCCTTTGACGAGTACTACGACAGCGTTGAGATCTGTGACGAAGCCGCTCGGAGCCACCCGAAAGCTGCAATCCAAATCCGAAACCGGAGTATGGTGGACCGGTCAAATCTGGTAGTGTGCTATGTTGAGCATGAAACCGGCGGTGCTTTTCAGACAAAGACCTACGCTGAGAAAAGCGGCAAGGACGTAATCAACCTCGCTGCCGACTAAACCTTTTAATTATTCCACACTTTTTAATTATTTCTCCGGCAGCCGGTTTTGAAGGGTAAGTTTCAAAGGCCACAGAACCGGCCAGCAACAATCGAATAAACAGAAAAAGGTCTTCCGAAGCTCTGCTGTAAAACACAGCGGAACCTCGAAAGCCCTTTATTTCAAGCCTTTTTCAGCACTTATGTGCCGGAGAAGGCTTTTTCTGTTTGTATCAAAGACAGCGTTTTTATAGAGCCGTTCTTCGGCTCCGGTGCCGTTTTCTTTGAGAAAAGCCGCGCCCCTATTGAGACAATCAACGACCTCGACGGTGAGATCGTCAATCTATTCTGCGTAATCCGCGATCGGCCGGAGGAGCTGGCTGCAGCCATTGCCATGACGCCGTATAGCCGACAGGAATATGATGGGGCATGGGAAATTTTAAAGCGTGGGGATATAGACAGTCTGAATCGTATGGAACGTGCAAGGCTTACGTTGTTGCGATACTGGCAAACCTATGGCAGCAGTGGCCGACGTAAGAGTGGCTGGAAAAATGACGTGGCCGGGCGGGAGGCTGCCTATGCGCTGCGCTACTGGAATGCACTGCCGGATTGGGTCATGGACGCAGCGTGCCGGCTAAAGGAGGCGCAGATTGAGCAACTGCCTGCGCTGGAGCTGATCCGGCGCTTCCGCTCATCCGACGTGCTGATTTACGCGGATCCGCCATATTTGCTCTCCACGCGCACAGGGCCGCAGTACCAACAGGAAATGCGTGATAATGAACACGAAGATCTACTTCGGACGCTGATGGAACATCCGGGGCCAGTGATGTTGTCCTGCTACGATAATCCACTCTACGACTCCATGCTCTCCGGTTCCTGGGAGAAATATCAACATCCGGCGCAGGCGGCAAACGGCGCACATCGCATTGAAACGCTTTGGATCAACTTCGATGTGCAACTGAGGATCGAAATATGAAAGCAGACAAACCGAGCGGCGATCCGCCGGTGGGCGACTACGGCGAGAGCGATTTCCTGCAAGCCGTCCGCGGCAAACGCCCGGCGGACGTGTGGGCGGTCATGGATGAGCTAATGGACACGTTGGCCGTTGTCAACCATCGCGTCTACGATGGCGTTATGCGGCAAATAAGGAGCAGGGAGAGGGGTTAGCCTCTCCCTGCCTTTTTACTCGTCAAAGCTATGATACTCTCCAACCATTTCCGCAATGTTTTCGAGATCTTGGAGGATCGCTGTTAGCTTTGCCTCGTCCACGATCCCAAGGGTAGACCCGGAGGCGTCGAACTGCACAGGTCGGGAAGTCCCTTGGCCAGCTTCGGGATGAAGCGTTCCTGCTCCGTCTTGATGGACCAGCCTGCGAAGTTCCAAAGATGGACGTACATCTCGCCGTCGTCGATCTTGATCGCCTGCTGCTCAAAGCCCTCGCCCCAGCCGTCAGACGCTTGTCCGGAGATGTACTCTTTGAGAGTATCCAGCTCCGTGGGCGAGAGTTGCCCATATACTTGACACTCCGCCACACCCCAGAGCTGTCCATCCCGGTTTTCTGCGGTAAACACGACGGAACGGACCTTGTCGTTGATGCTGTCCGGTTCGTGGTACCAGCGCATGATGCCTCGCTCCGCTTCCTCCGGCATACGATATTTGGTCAGTGCCACGAGGATCGCGTCCTCGTGTCCGGTGAGCGCGCGTCCATCCAGCTCTTCTGTCAGCTCATCGTCCAGATCGCCGTACTCATTATATCCGATGACGTCGGCGGTCAGGGGCATATACAGCTTGAGCGTGGTCAATGCAGGAGGCAGAACCGTGAAGCTGTCCCGCCCTATGACTACGCCCAGATTTCTTCCGCTGTCCCATTTCACATGAAAGGCGCCGGTATCGTCGATGTGATCCAGCGTCCCCATGCTGCCGGGCTCCAGCGGATGCGGATCATCCGCGCCCATTTCCCGGAGCCGGATGCGGGAGCCCGCGGGATACTGCTCCCTTAGAAATTCCAGCCATTCTCGCTCCATTACATTCCCTCCATTTCCATCGCCGAGTGCGGCGAATCATAGTCTTTCAGCTCTTTTGGATTCTCTTCGCCGTAAAGGTCGTACAGTGCATCGTCTGCGGCTTTTCGCACCTGTGGATCATCGGTCAATGTCTCATACCGAAAACCGGATGTGGCGTGATATCTGCGCCAAAATATAATTACTCATTTTTCCCCTCCTGGGTTGCAATCGCCTTTTTGGGGTTAGCCTCTCCCTGCTTTTTTTACTCGTCAAAGCTATGATACTCTCCAACCGCATCCGCGATATTTTCGAGTTGCTGTAAAATATCTTTTAGCTGTGCCTCTCCAACTATTCCAACGGTATCGCCCGCAGTGTCAAGCTGGATTTTTGCGTTTCGCGCAAGGTCTGCGATGTAGTCGGCCTTTGAAGCTATCTGTGCCAAAATATAATTACTCATTTTCCCCCTCCTTGGTTGCAATCGCCTTTTTGATGTACCCCGCAACGGTCTCGCCTTCAGCGTCGGCGTTTGCTTTCAGCCGGTCATATTCCTCTGGCTTGAAAAGCAGCTCAACGCGCTTGAGCTTTGCGCGGCAGCGCGCTACGCGCTCGACGTTTTTGCTGCGGCTGGTGGCGAGCTCGTCGAGGTCGCTCGCTGTGTATAGCTCTATCCCATCGGGCGCGCCGTAAGTAAATTTTGCCTCGGCAGCGCTGGTGCAAAGCGGTATCCAGCTATGGCTTTTGTAGATCGCAGGCTTTGCAATCTCTCGATTGATCGTGGTGATGTGCTGCCATTTTGCGCTCGGCGTCGCTCCGTAATTCAAATCTTGTGGGAAAAGGAGCTGAGGCTTGCCGTCGATGACAAGCAACGTCGCGTTTGTGCCCTGACTGACAAAAAGGTTGAATTTCATTTTATTTTCTCCTTTGCCCTCGTAACCTCCGGGGCGGTGTTGGCGTGTATCAATACTATTGGTGTTGCTCAACCATCAATCACCTTGTAACTAATCGGGCGAACGTATTCGTCTGTTGGCTTATGCCCTGCGGCGTATAGGGCGCACATTTTCTTGTAAAATTTTTCATGCGTCATTGGTTCCGGGTTCTTGCGGATCGGCTTATGATAGTGAGCCGTTTCGATGGTGCCATCGCTCAAAGTCATTTCAATCGTCATTGTTTTGTCCTCCTTGCTTTTGTTGTACCCATTGTAGCACATTAGCCGGATAAGTCAATAGGCAAAGCACACAAACATTATCCGGATAATGTGTGCATAGTGCACAAATGATGTAATGCCACCGTGCGCTTTTTACTTACTGATAGCCCTTCGACTGAGGATCGAAATATGAAAGCAGACGGCCGCATGACCGTCTGCTATTCTTCAGAAAGGAAAAAATAAAAATGAGCAAGAAGAAAAACCGTTCTTATTTTAAATGCCCAAATATACTGCTCCGAGACGATCGGCTGTCTTTTGCCACGCGTCGCGTCGGCGCGGTGCTGTTTGCCTATTCCAATGCCAAGGGCGAGTGCAAAAAAAGTTATGAGCAGATCGCACGCCTTGCCAAGGTCTCTATGGCTACCGCTGCGTCCGCCGTGCGCGCGCTGGCGACGTGCGGCTATCTCACCTTCTCGACCACCAAACGATACTGCAGACAGCTCCGCGGCGTGGGCTACGGGCGGAACTCTTACACGCTTGATCTGTCCGTGTTGAAGCAAGAGCAAGGCTATACTTTCGTCAAAAGGGATGTTTTCAGCCACGAACTGACCGACTCCGCCTTTGTCATTTTTCTGAGCATTCTCAGCTTCCAGGGGAACAATGACCGTATGTGGCCCAGTATCCGAAAGCTGCAAAAAGCGACCGGCGCAGCATGCTCCACCATCTGCGCCGGTCTTAGGCTGCTCAAAAGATTACCTACCCTCATTGTGCAGCTTGTTTTGAAAAAGAACGGGACGTTTGCAGCCAACACCTATCGGTCGGCAACCGTATCCGTTTCGGTAGGTTGCGACGAAGATGCTACGGCCACAGTCGACATCGCCTGCCATCCTTCATCAGTTATACATTCTAACACTATATGCAAGGTTTTGCAAGGTCTTAGGCGCATTTTTTCTTGTAGAGGGGTACTCCGAAATTTAGCAAACAAGGTTATTACTTACACAACGATAAGATTTACAAGAGGAGAAAGAGGATCGACTTACCCCGCGCGCGCGCAAGATGTCCGTGTTGCACGGACATCTTCTTTTTCCCTCATGTATCCGTTTCTCCCGCCGTTTTCCCGTACCGTGCCTCCATCTCCTCGTCCGGCACGTACTCCATCAGCTCGCCTGGCTGGACGTCCAGGAGCGCGCAAAGGCGGTCCAGTACAATCGGGCTAAGCCCACCCGTGTGGTCTTTGAGCCCCTTGTACGTTGCATTGCCGATAATCCCCGCGTTTCGGATAAAGTACGTCGTAATTCCGCGTTCCTTCAGCAGCCGAAGCAGCTTGTCATAAACGATGGCCATAGCGTTACCTCCCTAAGTTTGTCTGATTATACCACGAATAGCAAGAAATAGCATATATCACATTGCACAAAAGCCGGCGTAAAAGATTGGATGTTCTGCCTATTGCATATGCACTATATTTAGGGCATAATGTTTATAGAAGAAAACATACTTTTGGACCTGCTGTTTTGGAGGTGCGTTATGAAGGTTGCAAAATTGTGGTTGAAGGTATCGAGCGATCAGTATGAACTGCCTCTTGCCGTGGCCGACTCCGCGGTAGAGCTGGCCACACTGTGCGGTGTAACTGTGAATACAATTTACGCGCAGATGAGTCGGGTCCGGGCTGGTACATTGTCTTCCTGCCCTTACATCTGCGTTGTTCTTTAAGATGGGAGGATCGATCATGGTTCTTTGGGAATCTATATTTTCAGCTTTTCGTTTGACTTCCATACGAGAGTTGGTCTGCGGATTGCTGCTTCTTTTGATCTTGTCTCTTCTTCCTTTCTTACTCGGCATCCTCTGCGGATGCGCCATACTTCGGTTCGAGCAGCGGCAGGAAAGTGCAGATACCAGCGCTCTTGATCAAGAGCAAGAGCGCCGGCACAATGCTTATGTACGCGACCTGCTGCGCCAGATAGAAGCGCTTGAATAAGCGCAGGTCGCGTGCTATAATAACGGCAGCAGGAAGAACGAAAGAGGTGAATTTCATGACGAGACGCGAAAACGTGTTTTTAGCAAAGAAGCTGTTTACGGAGCTCGTCTTTAATACGGCCTACATTGAAGGCGTTAATGTAACCTTTCCTCAGACTCAGGCAATCCTCGACGGAGCGATTGTGAACAATGTGCCAGTTTCCGAGATACAGACCGTGCTTAATTTGAGAGACGCCTGGCGTTTCTGCCTTGACACGCTCGACGAACCGTTGACGCTTGATTACGTCTGCAAAGTAAATGCGTTAGTGTCGAGGAATGAAAGCCTTGCGTGGGGAACGCTGCGCACTGGCGCAGTCAGCGTAAGCGGCACGGATTACGTGCCGGCAATACCCAACGAAAAAGAAGTATCTAAAGTAATCAATACAATTGCGCAGCTTGTGGACCCTCAAGACCGCGCGGCAGAGTACTTTTGCTACGCCGTTCGATCTCAGCTCTTTTGGGACGGAAACAAACGCACCTCCACCATCGTTGCGAGTAAGATTTTAATTGCCGAAGGCGCCGGCGTGCTGACAATCGGGAAGGCGGATGCCGTCGGCTTTAATGAGGCTCTGCTACATTACTACGATACTTGCGACAAAGAACCGTTGAAAGAGTGTTTGTATAGCTGCGTAAAAACGCTGGATTCCTGCCCTCAATCCACGCCTGATGCCATCGCTGCCACTGCGCGGCGCATGACGGAGCTCGCCGTTGCCCAGGAACCGGATGCCGAGCCGGAGTTATAAATCATAAAGAAAACCGCGACGGGTCTTCCCCGATCGCGGTTGTTTCTGTTTTGTTAACTTTTTTGAGAAAAACCCTTGCTATTCCCCAAATGTCGTGTTATCATTCGGGCGTAAAGCACGGCAGTCACGCTAAAAGGCTGTCCCCCGCCGTTCAGACCGGCGGGGGACAAAATTAGATGTGACTATCGTGTGCACCTCGAAAACCCTGTATCAAGTTTTCGTGAGACAAACGATAACGCAAAAAAAGGGCGTTGTCAAGTAGTTTTGCAAAAACTATGGGGAAAATAGTCGAAACAGACGTTGCCCGCAGTGGAACTGTATCCTATGGAGACAGAACGGGCAGATACTTCCTACAGCCATAGCTTCGAGGGCTTGATACACCCTCAGCACGCATTGGGTGGGCGTCCAACTCGTACGGACGAGGCTACACAGCGGCAGGTCGGCATCAACGTATAATGCCTTGACGCAGGAAACCGTCGCTTGATCGAATAGACGTGGGGCGAGAGTCCCTGCAGCCTATGCACTGTTTCGATCTTTGAAAATGGATAGAGGGAGTAGTCTGCCCTTTGCAGGAAACTCCCTGTATCCATTTTTTGATGGTGCGCGGTACAGGACTCGAACCTGTGACCCCATGCACGTCAAGCATGTGCTCTACCAGCTGAGCTAACCGCGCAAACCGAACAATAGGATATTACACCCAGCGCACGGCAAATGTCAACTCTTTTTTTCATTTTCTCAAACATTTTCTGCGAGGGGAGACTATTTACAGCATACGCCAAGCGGCGGGAATTGTAAAGATGGAAAAATGACAGAAAAATGAGTGTGTTTTTCTGTCATTTTTCTTCGTCGTCTTTTCTTGTCAATGGGCGGCGGATTCGCTATAATGGATTTGGTTTTTTGAGTACGCTTTCTTTGGAGGTACCGCCATGCGCAGAATCGGTTTTGATAACGACCAATACCTTTCCCTGCAATCCGCTCACATCCGCGAACGCATCGACCAGTTCGGCGGTAAGCTGTATCTGGAATTCGGCGGCAAGCTGTTCGACGATTTTCACGCCGCCCGCGTTCTGCCCGGCTTTCAGCCGGACAGTAAGATCCGTATGCTCCAGCAGCTGCGCGACGCGGTGGAGATCGTAATCGCCGTCAACGCCAACGATATTGAGAAAAACAAGGTGCGCGGCGACCTTGGCATTACCTATAACGACGATTGCCTGCGCTTGATCGACGCATTCCGCGCGCTGGGGCTATATGTGGGCAGCATCGTGGTTACGCAGTATGCCGGGCAGGGTTCGGCAGATGCGTTTTTAAAGCGTCTGGCCGCCCTGGGGGTGAAGAGCTACCGCCACTATCCCATCGTGGGCTACCCCTCCGACGTGGCTCATATCGTCAGCGACGACGGCTTCGGGAAAAACGATTATATCGAGACCTCGCGCTCCCTCGTCGTGGTTACGGCGCCCGGTCCCGGCAGCGGGAAAATGGCCACCTGCCTCTCCCAGCTCTATCACGAGCATCGCCACGGCATCAACGCGGGTTACGCCAAGTTTGAGACCTTCCCCATCTGGAATCTGCCGCTCAAGCACCCGGTCAACCTTGCCTACGAGGCGGCAACCGCCGACCTCAACGACGTAAATATGATCGACCCCTTCCATCTGGAGGCTTACGGCGTTACCACGGTGAATTACAACCGCGACGTGGAGATTTTCCCCGTCCTGCGCGCCATGTTCGAGCGGCTGCAGGGCTCGTGCCCCTATCAGTCGCCCACTGACATGGGCGTGAATATGGCTGGCAACTGCATCGTGGACGACGAAGCCTGCCGCGAGGCGTCCCGGTTGGAGATCCTGCGCCGCTATTATGACGCACAGGTGCAGCACGCGCGCGGCCAGGCGGAGGATTGCCAGCTCCGGAAGCTGGAACTCGTCATGCAGCAGGCGGACGTAACGAGCGAGATCTGCCCCGCCGTCGCCACGTCTCTGGAAAAGGCCGAGGAAACCGGCGCGCCCGCCGGCGCGATGGTGCTGCCGGACGGCTCTGTCGTTACCGGAAAAACCACCTCGCTGCTCGGCGCGTCCGCGGCACTGCTGCTCAACGCGCTCAAGCACATGGGCGGGATCGACAGCAGCTTTGACCTGATCTCCTCCTCGGTGATCGAGCCGATCTGTCGTCTCAAGACGGAAAACCTCCATCAGGGCAATCCACGTCTCCACTCGGACGAGGTGCTCATTGCCCTGTCCATCAGCGCGCTGACCAATCCCATTGCAGCCCGCGCGCAGACGCAGCTGAACTCTCTGCGCGGCTGCGACGCGCACTTCTCCGTGATCATTTCGGAGGAGGATATCCGCCTTTACAAGCGCCTGGGCATCCACGTTACCTGTGAGCCGCGCTATGAGGTCAAAAAGCTATACCACAAATAATCGTCAGAAAATGTTGGCACGCAGGGGTGCTCCCCTGCGTGCTTTTTTCGGAAAGGACTGCTATGGACAGCATCGTAACGATCCTCGCGCGCGAATTGGGGCAGAGCGCCGCATACGTGGAAAACGTCATCCGCCTGCTCGACGAGGGCAACACCGTCCCCTTTATCGCCCGCTACCGCAAAGAGCTGCACGGCTCCATGGACGACACCACCCTGCGCACGCTGGAGCAGCGGCTTGCCTATCTGCGCTCTCTGCAGGAGCGGCGCGAAACGGTAAAAAACACCATTGCCGAGCAAGGGAAGCTGACGGATGCGCTCGCCGCGGCCATCGACGGCGCGCAGACGCTGTCGGAGGTGGAGGACCTCTACCGTCCGTATAAACCCAAGCGCCGCACGCGCGCTACGATCGCCAAAGAGAAGGGACTTGATCCGCTCGCGCAGGCACTGTTCGCCCAATCCCCCTCGCTGGGGGATATCCGCGCGCTCGCCGCACAGTATATCGACGCAGACAAGGGCGTGGCCGACGCCGAGGAGGCGCTCGCCGGCGCGTCCGACGTCATTGCCGAGCAGATTTCCGACGACGCCGCGCTTCGCAAGGCCCTGCGCGCCCTGCTGGAGCGCAGGGGAACGCTGCGCTCCGTCGCCGCCGGGGACGCCGACAGCGTCTACCGCCTCTACTACGATTTCACCCAACCCGTCGCCAGGCTCGCCGGTTATCAGATCCTGGCGATCAACCGCGGCGAGAAGGAGGGGTTTTTAAAGGTCAGCGTAACGCTGGAGCGCGAATGGGGACTCGGCCTCGTGTGGAATGCGGCGGTCAAGCCCGGCAGCAGCGCCTCCGGCTTCGTCCGCGCCGCCGCCGAGGACGCCTATGATCGCCTGCTGTTCCCTTCGATGGAGCGCGAGATCCGCTCCTCTCTGACCGAAATCGCCGCCGAGGGCGCAATCCGGACGTTCGCGCTGAACCTCAAGCCGCTTTTGATGCAGCCGCCGGTCAAGGGCCACGTAACGATGGGACTTGACCCCGGCTATTCCCACGGCTGCAAGGTGGCCGTGGTGGACCCGACGGGCAAGGTGCTCGACACCGCCGTGGTCTACCCCACCTTCGGCGCACGGCAAAAGCGCGAGGCCATCGACCGCCTCGCCGCGCTGGTACGGCGGCACGGCGTAACGCACCTCGCCATCGGCAACGGCACCGCCTCGCGCGAAACGGAGCAGATGGCCGTCGAACTGATCCGCGAGGTGGGCGGCGGGCTTTCGTATATGATCGTCAGCGAGTCCGGCGCCTCGGTCTACTCCGCCTCCAAGCTGGCGGCCGAGGAGTTCCCCGATTACGACGTCAACCTCCGATCCGCCGTGTCGATTGCGCGGCGGCTGCAGGACCCGCTCGCCGAGCTGGTGAAGATCGACCCCAAAGCCATCGGCGTCGGGCAGTATCAGCACGATATGCCGCAAAAGCGGCTGGACGAGAGTCTGGGAGCCGTGGTGGACGACTGCGTGAACGCCGTGGGCGTCGACCTGAACACCGCGTCCGCGCCGCTGCTGTCCCATGTTGCGGGACTCAACGCCACGATCGCAAAAAACATCGTCGTTTACCGCGAAGAAAACGGCGCGTTTACCGCGCGCCGCGAGCTGCGCAGGGTCAGCAAGCTCGGCCCCAAGGCGTTCGAGCAGTGCGCGGGCTTCCTGCGCGTGCGCGAGAGCGAAAACGTGCTGGACAACACCGGCGTCCACCCCGAAAGCTACGCCGCCGCGGAGCGTCTGCTCGTCCTGCTCGGCTACGACAAGGCCGCGCTGCGGCGCGGCGCGCCGGGCGACCTGAGCAAACGGCTCGACAACTACGGCGCGGCGCGCGCGGCGGAGGCGTGCGGCGTGGGCGTGCCGACGCTGCGGGACATCGCCAGGGAGCTGGCAAAGCCCGGCCGCGACGTCCGCGACGATCTGCCCGCCCCCATCCTGCGCACCGACGTGCTGGAGATCGGGGACCTCAAGCCCGGCATGGTGCTCACCGGCACGGTGCGCAACGTGATCGACTTTGGCGTCTTCGTGGATATCGGCGTACATCAGGACGGTCTGGTGCACATCTCGCAGGTGTGCGATCGCTATATCAAGCACCCCAGCGAGGTCGTCGCCGTGGGCGACGTGGTGAAGGTTGCGGTGCTCTCCGTGGACGAAAAGAAGCAGCGCATCTCGCTGTCCATGAAGCAGGCGCCGAAGGCATAAGGCGCGCGCAGCTCCACCAACAGGCGAGACGGCTGGAAATCTGCGTTATTGAATCGGGCGGGAAAGCGCCGTACAATAAAGCTGCAATCCGGAAAGCGAACCCATTTGAGGAGGAAAAAAACATGGAACTTGGAAAGAAAATCAAACAGTTTCGCTTCAAGGCCGGCCTGACACAGGAGCAGCTTGCGGAAAAGCTGGGTATCGGCGCGCAGTCGGTGTCCAAATGGGAAAACGCGGTGGCAATGCCGGGCATCACGCTGCTGCCGCTGCTTGCCGAGGTGTTCGGCGTCAGCATCGACGATCTCTTCGACCTGACCGCCGAGCAGCGCTTCAACCGCATTGAAAACCGCATGGACGCGGAGGAGGAACTGCCGCAGGACGTTTTCTGGGAGTACGAGGAATTTCTGAAGGGGCAGCTTGTCTCGGATGCGCACAAAAAGCGCGCGACTGAGCTGATCGCCTATCTCTACTGGCATCGCATGAACACCTACGCGCACAAGGCCAGTCGCTATGCAAAAGACGCCGTGTGTCTGACGCCGGAGGAAAAGGGCTGCCAGTGGATCCTGGATACGGCAGAGCGGAATGCCGTATGGGACTGGAATATGTCCAACCACTCCAAGGCGATCGAATTCTATCGCGGGGTGGTCGAAGCCAATCCCGACGTCGCGCTTCCCTATATGTATCTGCTGGACAATCTGATCGCAGACCACCGCGCCGACGAGGCGGAGCGCTATTTGGACCGCTACTGCACGCTGGAGGGCGCGCATCCCGTCATGAAGCGGGTCTACCGCGCCTGCATCGCGCTCGCCCGCTTCGACGAGCCCACCGCGGACCGGATCATGGAGGAACTGCTCGCGGAGCAGCCAGACAACAGTGCGGTGCTCTTTGAGACCGCCCAGTATTACGCCAGAAAATGCAATTACGAAAAGGCGATCGAATACTACGAGCGCTCCTTTGAGAAAACGCCGAGACGGCCGCGGTTCCAGGACGAGCTGATGGGCATCGCCGACAGCTACGAGATCCTGGGCGATTATCGCAAAGCGGCGGAGACCTACGGCCGGATCGTCGATCTGCTGGAAAACGAGTGGGGCCTGAGTGAGGAGACGGACTCCTCGGTAACCGTGGCGAAAAAGGAAAAAGCCCGACTGCTCGCCAAGGTATGACGCGTCAGGACCTGCCTCCCGGTCAAAACGGCAAAGCAAGAATAAAGGAATCGGCGCGACGGATTCGTCGCGCCGATTCCTTTATTCCCGTTCCTCCGACAGTACGCGTCTTTTCGCTTGCGCTCCGCTCATGGGGCCTTTGCGATCTGCATCCAGTAATGCTCCGCCGCAGGATCCAGCGCCACCTGCGTGATCCCTGCGTCAAGGTCGAAGCCGAAGTTGTTCTCCACGATTCTGATCTCCTCCGTGTGGCTCACGGACGCGCGCTGCTCCGTGAAATTCAGTGTCGAGCCCAGGCGCGTGGCGAGGTCGTAACCGTCCACGTTTTTCTTCTTTCCGATATAATCGCAGCTGTTGTCCTTGTGCATGGATGCGCTGACCCTTACGCTGCCGCGCGCAGGAACCGTCGCGTCAAAGGCAAGATAGATCACGCGCTGCATGGAATACGCCTCGAATACGTCCTCCAGCATACCGAAGTCGTAGCGCTCAGCCGGGTCGTCGCTCAGCACGCCGTAGCGCACCAGCAGGTCCGCCGCCATGCCATAGAGTGTCTCCTCCGGCACGACAGCAGCGATACTGTCGCCGCCGAAGATGTCCTCGGTGTTCCGTCTTTCGTCGAAACGCTCCGCAACAATCCGGCGCAGGATGGCGTCCAGCGTGGTCTCATAGCGCGTAACCTCCGCGGCGACGTCGATCTCCTCGCCCTCGTTTCCGCCCATGTTCGCATAGCCCTGGAGCGTGTAGCCCCCGATGTCATCGCCATAGAGGATGATATACATCGGCCCGGGGCGGTACGCCCTCGTGTTGGCAAGCCCGCCGACGATACGCGTGTACCGGCCCGTCCTGGCATCGTTCGTCCCGCCGTTCGAGCCGTAGGTCATGACGGCCGTCCTGTCAGGGTCGACCGTAAACGCGATCTGCAGTGAGGGGTTGACCGCATCCGTCGGCGCAACGGCGTAGTCGTCCACCCGGTACACCGTAACCGGCACGTCGAGCGCCGGATAAGGCTCGAAGGCCGCCGCCTGATAGCTTCCGTCCTCCAATAAGTTTACATAACCTTGCCAATCGCTGATCTGCTCCAGATTCAGCCGCGCGCCGGGGTTGCTGCCGCCCCAGGCGTCCGCAAAGCCGCCGGAATACGGCGCGGCGTGCAGGGCCGTTTCGCGCACCTCGCCGTCCACGGTGATCGTCGGCAGACGGTTGAGCGAGTCGGTGAATCGCAGCTCCACCGGATAGAGCAGCGACAGTGTCCTCTCCTCGTCCGTCTCGTTGCGCAGGGTATAGTCGTCCGTAACGATGGCCTCCGACTGGTAGGCAAAGTAACTGTACGGATCTCCCTCCGCCCGCGCCTCGGGGGAAAACGGCACCTCGCGGGAGATATACGGGGAAAAATCGTAGTCCACGCTGCGTTCCGCCGCAATCCCCGCCGCGTCGCTCGCCGCCGTCAGCGGCAGCACGGGGCCAATATAGTTCATATAGCTGTATCCGTCCTCACCGCCGGCGTTTCCCTTTCCGCCCGACGCTCCGGCAGACAGGTTCGCCAGCCGTCCCGCCGCGGCGCCGAGGGCGCCGAAGATAAGCGCGACTACCGCCGCGACGGCTGCAAAGCGCTTCCATTGCGGTCTTTTGCGGAATGTGTGCCGCTCCGCTTCCTCGATCCATTCGTCGGATACGTCTGTGATCGCGTCGTAGATCGTTTCGTTCGTCATATTGCCGCCTCCTCTCCGAGGGCAGTCTTGAGCCGTATGCGCAGCCGGTAGAGCTTCTGTGCGGTCTGCGCCGCCGTCATGCCACAGCTTTCGGCAAGCTCCTTCACGGCGTCGCCGTACCAGTACCGCCGCAGAAACAGCGCCCGCTCGTCCGGCTCCAGACCGCGCAGCCAGTTTTCCACCGCCACAGTCAACTCGCGCCGCTCGACTGTCCGCTCGATATCCGCCTGCGCCGGCACGCAGTCGTCCAGTTCGGAGAGCAGCAGCTCCATGTCGGCACAGCGCTTCTGCGCGCGCAGCGTGCGAAAGCGGTCTATGGCCAGATCGCGCGTGATGCGGCCCAGAAACGCCCGCAGCGAGGCGGGCAGCGTCGGCGGGATGCGGTTCCACGCCGTGTGCCAGGTGTCGTTGACGCACTCCTCCGCGTCCTCGCGCAGCGGCAGCACGTTGCGGGCGATACGCCGGCAGAAGGCTCCGTATTTCCGGTCTGTCTCGCGGATAGCGTCCTCATTGCGCGCAAAATACAGCGCAATAATCTCTCCGTCTTCCAAGCTTCTCCCCTCCTTTCTGTCATGATAGCCGTAAAACGAAACGAAATATAACGCAGATTCCAAAAAGCGGTTCGTTTCGTTGAAAAAATCTCTGCCGAAGCAGAGATTTTTCCTAAGATTTGTCGTACTTTTCCGGCCTTTCCAGTTCCTCTTTCCCCACCGCCGTACCGCGCCACCGTTTCGGCAGCGCCTGCATGATCGCGGGAAAACGGTTCTCCTGCTCGTTCGTCGGCTGGACGTTATACGTGCCGTATTTGTTGATCAGCTCAAACGAATCCTCCGGCTGGCCGAAGAACGGATTGATCATCGGCGCCTGCTCGTAGGGAAGGCCCTTACCGTGCGTTTCGTCCAAAGCTCTCACCTCCCGGCAACAGCTTGCCCGCAGCCGGAACCGCTTATGCGCGCAGGGACTTGGGATACACGCCCCCATCGTGCAGCGCGCGCAGCGCCGCCTGCACGGCGGGCTTGTCCTCGCGGTAGGTTACACCGAACCAGCGGGCGTTCGAGTGCAGCACGGAAACCTCCAGCTCGCCGCGCTCGATCAGCTCGCCAACCATGCTCGGCAGCAGGCACTCGGCCTTGACGTCATCCGGGGCGAGGTTTTTCAAAAATGCGTCAAAATACGCCTCCAGCTTCTCAAAAATCCACGGCGTAAAGCCCCAGAAGTTCATGGAAACCGGCGTCTCCGGCGCGAGCAGCGGCCCGTCCTCGCCGGTGGCGACGTCGCGAATCGTGCCGTCCGGAAAGAGCTTGATCTGAAACGTCTCGACGATCTTCGCCAGCTTTCCGTCCTCCACGTGGCACACGCCGCGCGTAACCGTTCCGTTCTTGCTGACCGTGTTGCACAGGCTGTATCCCACCATCGTGGCCTCGCCGCTCGCCGCCAGGCGGCACAGCTCGTCATAGACCGTGGCAAAGGCGTCCACGCCGTAATAGTCGTCCGCGTTGATCACGGCAAACGGTTCGTTTACGCACGCACGCGCGCAGAGCACCGCGTGCGCCGTTCCAAACGGCTTCACGCGCTCCGCCGGGATGCTGTAAAACGAGGGGACGCTGGCAAAGTCCTGATAGGCGTAGCACACCTCCACCGGCTCGCCGTCCGCGGTTTTCCGCTGCGCCACGCGCCGGCCGCACAGATTCTCCATCAGCTCCGTCATTTCGGGTTTGATGATGAAAACGATTTTCGTAAAGCCGGCGCGGATCGCGTCGTAAATGGAATATTCCATCAAAATCTCGTTGTCGGGCCCCAGCCCGTCCACCTGTTTATTTCCGCCGTAGCGCGAGCCCATGCCCGCCGCCATAATAACCAATGCTGCTTTCATAGTCTTCCCCCGATCGTATCGTGATATTTTATTATACGCCAAGAGCGCCCTGTTTTCAACTCTTTTTGCCAAAGCCCTTGTATTTTGGCCGCAAAATGGTATACTCGCCTTATGTCAAACCGCATCCGCCGCGCGCCGGGTGTTTTTTTTGAGGTGTCCTATGGTTTCTTTTCTGCACGCCATCGCTTCCGTCGTCATCATTCTGATCCTCACCGCGGTGGGGTATTTCTGCGCCGCACAGCGCTGGATGGGGCCGGAGGTTAAGGCGTTTTTAAGCAGATTCCTCATTCGCCTTGCCGTGCCCTGTATGTGCGTTTACAGCCTGCGCAGCAACCTCACGCGCGCAATCCTCGACCGGTCGGGGCCGGTGCTGCTGGTGCCGTTTTTCACCAGCGCGCTGCTGTTTTTGCTCTCCTTCGGAATCGGCAGGCTGTTTGCCATTCCGCGGCGGCGGCTGGGCGTATTCATGTTCATGTGCTCGGTGTCCAACGCGGTATTCGTCGGCTTTCCCATGTGCTCCGAGCTGTTCGGCGAGGCCGCCACGCCCTACGTCATGCTCTATTATCTCGTCAACACCAGCTTCACGCAAATCGTGGGCCTGTCGCTGGTCCGCTGGTCGGGCGACAAGGGCGCGCGACACTCCTGGCGGGAGGTGCTCGTGCGCTTTATCAAAACGCCGCCGGTAATCGGCGTGTTCATCGGCTTCGGCCTGATTCTTCTCGACGTCCAGCTTCCCTCCTTCCTCATGTCCTGCCTGCGCTATATCAACGGCACGGTTACGCCGCTGGCGCTGCTGCTGACCGGATACATCATTCACGAGATCGGGCTTTCTCATCTGCGTATCGACCGTGACACCGGCGTGATGCTGCTGTTCCGCTTCCTGCTCTCTCCCGCTCTGAGCGTGCTGCTGGGCGGGCTGCTCGGCGTGGGCGGTCTTGCCGGCAACGTGCTGGCGGTGGAAAGCGCCATGCCCGTGGTTACGCAGTCCGTCGTCGCCTCCGCCGAATACGGTGCAGACGAGCAGTTTGCCGCGCAGGGCGCTGCGATCAGCACGCTGGCCTGTTTCATCGTTATCCCGGTCCTCATGCTGCTGTTGTCGTTATAAGAAAGCGTTACAGCCTCCGGCAAGCATTCCTGCTTACCGGAGGCTGTTTTGCGTGCGTCGTTACAGCACCCGCCGCGCGGGCCCTTCGGGCGATGCTCTCGTCGTCCACGGCAAAGCGACCGCGGACGTTTGCCGGATCCTTCTCAGATCTTCTCGATCTTGCAGTCCGCTGCGTTCTTGCGGACGGATTCGATGCCGTTGAAGCAGCTTGCGATGGCCTTATAGCCCTCCGACACGGCGATGATCTGGCCGTTGGTGGCCTTCAGACGGAAGCGGAACTCGCCGGACTTGTCCAGATAGATCTCAAACTTCGGATGCTTTTCCTTGGTGTAGCCCTCCACCGTCTGGTTTTCCAGCGCAGCGATGGGCGCATTCTTCTGCACGCTGGCAATGCCCTTGCGGCAGCTTGCCTCAGAGGTATAGACCTCGGAAGTGGCGATGACTTCGCCGTTGTTGGCCTTCAGGTCAAACTTAATGCCGGTTTTGGTTTCTTTTACCACAAACTTTCCCATATTGAACGCCTCCTGAATTCCATATTTAGCGGACAAACGTCCTCTTGCCGTTATTTTACGACAGAAAGCGTTCTTCGTCAATCCAAAACGTCGGATTTCGGCATTTTTTTGGGCAGCGCCAACAGCACGGCCATCAGCAGGATCGCCGCGAAGCCCAAAAGGTCCTGCGCTGCAAAGCTCGTTTTGAGCCACAGCGCGGCGCACAGGGCGGCGCTGACCGGCTCCGTGCAGGCAAGCAAGCTTGCCCGCACGCCGCCCAGATCGCTTACGCCCTGCAAATACAGCGTAAACGCCAGCGCCGTGCCGACGATTACGATTTCGGCAATCCCCAGCAGCGTCAGTGCGTCAAGCGGCGCCGCCCATCGCCATGCGCGCAGTGCCACAAGCAGCACTGCGCCGCCGATGAGCATACCGTAACCGGTGCACACGCTCGTACCGTAGCGCGAGAGCAAATCACCGGGCAGCAGGGTATAGAGCATCAACGACACCGCTGCGGCAATGCCCCAGAAAAGCGCCTGCGGAGACAGTGCAAGCGTTTGAAAGCTGCCGTGCGTCGCCAGCAGAAACACGCCCGACAGAGCAAGGGCCAGCGCCAGCGCCTCCCGCGCCGTGGGCCGCCGCCGTTCGTGCAGGCACACCCAGGCAAGGATCATCGCCTGCCCCAAATACTGCAGCACCGTCGCCGTGGCGGAGTTGGAATAGCGAATCGCGGCAAGGTAAGTATATTGACAGGGCGTCAGCCCGCATACGGCAAACAGCACCAGACGCCGCACCGCGCCGGCGTCGCGCCAGATCGCGCGCAGCTGCGCGCCGTGCCTTCGCGCGGCAAACGCCGACAGCAGTCCGCCCGCACAAAGCAGCCGCACCACGGTCAGATATCCACTGTCCACGCCCTTTTGCGTAAACAGGTATTGCCCCACTGCGCCGGACACGCCCCAGCAGATCCCGCCGAGGATCGCGCAGATCGCCCCGCGCAGCGTTCGTCTCTCCCGCGCCGTACGCTCACCCCCCTTCCGCGCCGCGCGGCACCCTGCCCGGCGCTGTCGTATCCGGGTTTATTATACCACTGCCCGCCGCGCCGGGCAAGCCGTTTCCCCGCCTCCGTGCGGCGAACCATGTCTATTGCCCCATCGGCGCGCATATACATGGAGCAACTTGGGATAGGGAGTTGTTGCTTCGTGAAAGGGAACATCGAGGAGCGAGCCTGCAATCTGGCCATGTACGTGATAGAAAACCGCACGACCGTGCGCGCCGCAGCCAAAAAGTTCGGTATCAGCAAAAGCACGGTGCATAAGGATTTGCAGGAGCGCTTGCCTCAGTTCAACCACGGACTTTACCTGCAGGTTAAAACGATTCTGGATGAAAACAAGGCGCAGCGGCATATCCGCGGCGGCATGGCAACGCGAAAAAAGTACAAAGGCGCATGAAACCTTTTTGTGCTGCGCTGCGTCCAATCCGGCATAACGCACCGACGGACCGCCTTTCCCCGCAAACGGAAAAATTCCTCTTGTGCAATGGCGAGCAAACCGTTATAATACGTTATGGTCAACCGCGCGTTCCGCGCAGCACACAGTAGAGAAAGAGATAGGACTGATTCCGTGAAAACAAAGAAATCCATGCAAAAGAGATTGGAAAAGCTGGCGGTATTTGCACTCGCGTTTCTTTTTTTATCCACTGCCGCCACAGCGACGCTGAAGTATCTGATTCGCGCGCCTGAACCGGTGCAGGCTGCCCCCACCCTGGAAGGCGAAAGCGCCCTGCAGACGTCCCCGACGGATGTGCAGGATGTGTTCTCCTCCAACGGCCGCGCGCGCAAGCAGTATTGCTATACGATCCTGCTGTCCGGTTTGGACAATGACAACGGCGGCAGCGATACCAACATTCTCATGCGCTTTGACGCCATTCATAAGCAGATCTGTCTCGTCAGCCTGCCGCGCGACACGCTGCTCAATCATTCCTGGCGCAGCAACAAGCTCAACTATGCCTATGCCAGCGGCGGAACGGAGCTGCTGCGCAGCGAGATCGCCAACCTGCTTGGCATCCCGGTGGACTTCCACGTTACGGTGGACCTCAAGGGCTTTATCAGCCTGGTCGACCAAATCGGCGGCGTGGATTTTGAGATCCCGGTCAACATGGATTATGACGATCCCTATCAGGATCTGCACATTCACTACGCCAAGGGATTGCGCCATCTGAACGGCCAGCAGGCGATGGAGGTCGTGCGCTGGCGCAAGAATAACGACGGCACCGGCTATGCCACGGCCGATATCGGCCGCATTGGGACGCAGCAGGCCTTTCTGACCGCAGTTGCCAAGCAGTTGCTCTCAGTCAAGAACGTCCCCGCCATGGCGGAGGTCTTTTTAAAGTACGTCAAAACCGACTTGAAGCTCGGCAACCTCGTCTGGTTGGGCAACGAGGCGCTGGGAATCGGCATGGAAGGCGTTTCGTTCTACACCCTGCCGGGCGACGGCGCCGGCTGGTACAAGGGAGAGTCGGTCTACGCACTCGATCCGGAGGCGACGCTTGCCCTGGTCAACGAGGCGCTCAACCCCTACGTTGATCCCATCACGATCGAGGATATGGACATCTGCATCCCGTAACGCACGCGGCAATGCAAAATCCCTGGGGCGGTTGCCTCAGGGATTTTTTTCCTGCAGATACAGCACGTTGCAAAACAGCCAGGAGCTATGCCGCTTTACATATTCCTCAAATTCCCGCCGGTCGACGTATAGCCTGCGGCCCCAGGTGGACACCTCCGCATACCGTTCGTCCAACGCCGTAACGGTAACGTAGTGCCCCTGGACGCGGCAATCCGCAACGTACTCGCCCCTCGGCGTAAGGCGGTAGAGCGTCAGCTCCTTTTTCTGCCAGAAGCGCGGAAAGTTCTGCCCGATGGCAATCACCGCCGGGCAGTCGCGCGAAAGCATCTCCTCGACCCGCTGCCAGAACCTTGTCCCGGAGGCGCACCAGCGCGCACGCAGCGGCAGATCGCTGCGCGCAAGGCAGCGATTGATGCCCCACGCCAGCCGCAGCCCATCGATCCCGAAGTGCGGGATTGGAGAAAAATAGCGCCGCAGCGCGGCGACGTATTCCAGGTATTCCGTCCGCTGCAAGGTACGCCGATCGGTGAGATAGAGCAGCGTGTCCGCGCAGGCAATCAGCCCGCAGCCGCACGCGCGAGCGTGTCGGCCGGGCAGCCAGGACTGGCTTGCGCCAAAGGACGCCTGCCCCTGCGCCCATACGCGCACGTATTCCCGTTTCAGCTTTTCCTGTTTCATCCTGCCATATCCTCCCCGGTGCCGCCGGTCAAATCCCGCATCGCCGGTTGCCGCGTTCCGCACGCGGCACGCTTCCCGCCGGGCGGCGATGCGGCCCCTGCGGAACAGGCAAAGCTCCCACACCGCAAGGTGTGAGAGCTTTCGTCGTATTAGAATAAAACGCCCACTCTCACATGACGGTTCCCATTCGCATGGGTTTGGTTTGGGAAGCGAGCGGACTCCCTTCCCAATGAATGCACCCACCTCGCCGCGAAGCGGCGGCTCCAAACAAAAATCGACGTGCCGAAACACGTCGATTTTTGTCTGGAGCTGCTGGGCAGATTCGAACTGCCGACCTCATCCTTACCAAGGATGCGCTCTACCTACTGAGCTACAGCAGCAAATGGCGACCAAGAAGGGACTCGAACCCTCGACCTCCGGCGTGACAGGCCGGCGTTCTAACCAACTGAACTACTTGGCCATGACGCTGTGGATACTATGGGCGAGGTGAGAAAACGGCAACCGCCGCTCTCACGACCGAGGTTTATACTACCATATGGCAAGTGCGCTTGTCAAGCGCTTTTTGCCGATTCTGTAAACTTTTTGTTGGGGCGCTGCATCGGTCTTTCGGTCCGGCGCTTTTCCCCGGCGTCCGGTCGTGCGGCCGGACGCCCGGCGGGCGCCAGCCTCAGGAGGCGTAGATCTTCCCGACCAGATAAGACAGCAGCCGCGTCGGCAGCAGCCGCGCCAGAAAGACGAACACGCGGTACTTCCCGCCCAGCGTGCACAGCAGCGGCACTCTTTTTGCCATGGCCTTGCCGGCCACGTAGGCGCCCGCCGTGTCCGCCGGGATCCCCGTCGTCTCGTCGTGCTCCATCACCGCCACGCTGCGGGAAATCCGTCCGCCGTACGCCTCGTCCCCGGCCGGGTTCTTCTTCCTTGCCGCGGTAAACCCGGTGGCAATGTCGCCGGGCATGATGCAACAGATCTCGATCCCGTAGGGCTTAACTTCCCCCTGCAGCGCCAGGCTATACGCCCGCACCGCAGCTTTTGACGCAGAGTAATACGCCTGAAACGGAATGGCGATCGGCGCCGCCACAGAGCTCATGTTGATGATCCTGCCATAGCCCTGGCGGTGCATCAGCGGCAGGACCGCGCGGTTCATACGCACCATCCCGAAGAAATTCACGTCGAACTGCCGCTTGGCGTCCTCCGTGTCCGTGTACTCGATCGCACCGGAAATCCCAAAACCGGCGTTGTTGATCACCACGTCAATATGCCCCTCGCGCGCCAGAATCTCCGCCACGGCGTCTTCCACCTGCCGCTGCTCCGTTACGTCCGCCTGCCGGTGGATCGCAGCAGCCGTGCCGCTTGCCCGGCGGCTCAGCTCGTACACGCGCCAGCCCGCTTCGGTCAGATGCTTCGCGGTGTACAGCCCGATTCCGCTGCTGCCGCCGGTGATAATCGCAACCTTATTCATATCCCTCATTCTCCGATCCGATGTGCGCGCAGGACCTGCGCAATGACGTCAACCGCCTCGTCGATCAGCGCCTCCGTATGCGTAGCCATCAGGCTGGTGCGCAGCAGGCACTCCGTCGGCGCAGTGGCGGGCGGCAGCGAGGAGTTGACGTATACGCCGCGATCGTACAGCTCCTTGGCGATCGTCAGCGTGGGAATCGCCTGATAGGTGTAGATGGGGATGATCGGGATCTGTTCGCCGTTGGATTCGCGGATGCGAATCTGCGCGCCGCGCAGCTTTTCCCGCATATAGCGCGCCCTGGCCTGCAGCGTTTCGGGCAGCTCCGGGTGCTCCGCAAGGATCCGCAGCGCCGCCAGCGCCGTCGCACAGCTGGCAGGGGTGATGGACGCCGAGAAGATGAACGGGCGGGAAGCGTGCCGCACGTAATCCACCACTCTCTCCGACGCCGCCATATATCCGCCGAGTGAGGCGAGCGACTTGGAGAAAGTCCCCATATAAATATCCACCTCGTCCTCCAGGCCGAAGTAGCTCGCCGTACCGCGGCCGCCCTCGCCGATGACGCCCAGGCCGTGCGCGTCGTCCACCATCACGCGTGCGCCGTACGCTCTGGCCAGGCGGCAGATCTCCGGCAGGTTGGCAATATCGCCGCTCATGGAGAAAACGCCGTCCGTTACGATCAGGCTGCCCACGTTTTCGGGGACGGCGCGAAGCTTCTGCTCCAGATCCGTCATATCGCCGTGCTTATAGCGCAGCATCTTGCCCAGGGAGAGGCGGCAGCCGTCGTACAGGCTGGCGTGGTTCTCCCGGTCCATGATGATATAGTCGCCGCGACCCACGATCGCGCTGATGATCCCCAGGTTGGACTGGAAACCGGTGGAAAAGGTAACGACCGCCTCTTTGCGCAGGAAGCGCGCCAGCTCTGCCTCCAATTCCAGATGCAGCTTGAGCGTCCCGTTGAGAAAGCGGGAGCCTGAACAGCCCGATCCATACGTCCGGATCGCCTCTATCCCGGCCTCTACAACCGCCGGATGTGCGGTCAGTCCGAGGTAGTTGTTCGAGCCGAGCATAATCCGGCGCTTTCCCTCCATGATGACTTCGGTATCCTGTCGGGATTCCAGGGCGTGGAAGTACGGGTAGATTCCTCTTTCCCGGACCTCATCCACCAACGAAGACTCATGGCATTTCGCAAAGATATCCAATATGCGCACACCCTTTCCAAAAGATTGAAAAATAAAGTAAGTAGAATATTATCATATCCGGCGTCTTTTGACAAGGAAAAGCTTGCAAAATGCCTGCGGCAAAAGCGGCCTGCCCGGCACGGCAGACGGCCGGTGCTTGCACACGGCGCGGGAATTTGTTATAATAGCAACAGCACCATTCTGCAAAGGAGGACGGCAACATGGCAAAGGTACTGTTACTCAACGGCAGCCCCCGCGCCAACGGCTGTACGGCTGCGGCGCTGGAGGAAATGATCCGGACGTTTACGCTCGAAGGGGTGGAGACGGAGCTGATTCAGGTCGGCGCACACGCTGTTCGCGGCTGCATTGCCTGCAACCGCTGCCGCGAGCTGGGACGGTGCGTGTTTGACGATCTGGTCAACGACGTTGCGCCCAAGCTGGCGCAGGCCGACGGTCTGGTAATCGGAAGCCCGGTGTATTACGGGTCTCCGAACGGCACGATCCTCTCGTTTCTGGATCGGCTCTTTCACAGCACGGGAGGCATTTCCAAGCACATGAAGGTCGGGGCGGCGGTGGTTTCCTGCCGTCGGGGCGGCAACACCGCCAGCTTTGACGCACTGAACAAGTATTTTACCATCAGCAGTATGCCGGTTGCGTCGTCCACCTATTGGAACCAGGTACACGGCTTCACGGCCGAGGACGTAAAAAAAGATCTGGAAGGGCTGCAGACGATGCGCAACCTTGCCCGGAATATGTCCTTTATGATCCGGGCGTTTGCCGCGGAAATGGCGAAAAACGGCCCTCCGGCGCTCGAACGCGGCGCATTTACCAGCTTCCCGGACGGAAAATAAGCCTCTCCTTGCGAGCGGTCTACAAAAAGCGTCCCTGCAATCGCCGTTGCAGGGACGCTTTTTACGATTTCGCTGGCAGAAAGGGGCTCCCCGTCCCTGCGCCCGAACGGCCGCGTCGCCGGCTTGCGCCGTCGCTTCAGCGCTGGGTGTCCCGGTTCAGGTGATCCATATATCCGGCCGTAATGATACCCGACGGCAGTGCGATCACTGCAATTCCCAGCACGGACGAGAGCATCGTAATCACTCGCCCTGCCGCCGAAACGGGATAGATATCGCCGTAGCCCACGGTGGTCAGGCTGACCGTCGCCCAGTAGAGGGCGACGAAAAAGTTGTCGAACATATCCGGCTCGACGTTGAAGATGATCAGCGCGGAGATGAGAATATAGCCGAAGGCCAACGCAAACACCGCGCACAGCGCGGCTCTCTGCTCACGAATCACGTCGATGATAATCAGCAGGTTCCTGGAGTAGCGCAGCATCTTGAGCGCGCGCAGTACGCGGAATGCCCGCATCAGCCGGATCACCTTGAGTACTCGCAGCCCGCTGGAAATTGCCACGAACGTGGGCAGGATACACAGCAGGTCGATGATGGCAAGCGGGGTGAACGGGTAGAGGAAAAACGACGCCGCCCCCCGGTGGAGCTTGAGATCCGCCGTCCAGAATCGCAGGGCATAGTCCAGAATAAAGACCGTAACCGTTATCTTTTCCGTAACGTCAAACAGCGGGGTCGACTGTTTGAACGCCAGCGGGATCAGACTGACGACGATCACACAGATCATAATCACGTCGTAAATACTGCTCCAACGGTCGTTGCCGTCAGACACCTCAATGATCTCGTAGAGCCGGTTTCGCAGCGTCTGCATTGTCCCTCATCCTCTCTTTTCTCGTAACGGGATATTCCCCGGACAGTGCTATTATATAACGCGCCCAAGGGCTTGGCAAGAGAAAGGCGCGGCTTTGTAAAAAACGGCTGCGGATGCCGCGTGCCTCGGCGGGATCACCGAGGGGCTCGAGCTGTGAGGGTGCGCAAAAATTGCGCCGCCGGAGGCAGAGAAGTGGACTTCGATGGCGTAGCGTGCTTGCAGTTTAAATAGTAATTTTGCACTCACCGCAAGGGCTATCTACGTCAAAGATTTCAACTTCGATGAGTGCCTCGAGGTGCTTCAAGACGCACATTCGATGATTTCCGTCACCTCTCATCCCGATATGACCACAGCTATATCTGTTACACCGCAAAGAATAAAAAAGGCTTTTTCCCTCATCGAATAGGAATTTTGCAGCTAATCCCCTACAGAAATTATCGGGAAGATAATAACCATCGTCACTAAAATACGGTAAATCCTTCATTTCTCGTGTTATTGCATCATTCCCTATTTCGCATGTTCCAGTACATATTTTGCAACACTTTCTTCCGCTCATTTTCCGTATTATAACATTTTTCGCTTCTATTTTTTCTCTCATATTAGAAAGGCAACTCATCGTCGGGATCAGATAGCCCTTTGACAATATCATCCATAATATTGTCAATATTATTTGCCTTTCGTTCCGCCAATCGGTATAGTCTGGAGAGCAATGTGTGGTCACCAGAAAGATTCGTGGAAGATAATCCTTCTTCACCATCGAAAAGATTATTCTCATCAATGGCATACAGTTCTTGGTTGTTACTATTTGTTATTCGAATTGCATATGAAGTTGCATCTTCTTCAGAATTTGGATAAGTTCTTGTAATAAATACTCTCTTGTCGTTAAACTGAGCTGAAAAATAATCTGTAATGGTGTCTAAACTAATAAGAGCACCTAAACCAGCACCAAGTCCAGAGTTATCCCTACCTTTTTTCCAAATAATCTCTCCCTTTTTTGTTGCATATATCAAGCGCTCAACAAATTGACTATTTTGCATACCCTACCTCACTTCCGTATTAACAGGCTCAACATACATACGACCACATAATTTGGCAACCAAAGAGACAATCTGATCCGCATTTTTGGAACTAATTGAATTGGATTTTAGAATCCAATTTATCTTATATATGTAACATCTGCTTGGAAAATCCAAAAAGGCTTTATACTTTAACAGCTTGTTTGTTTCCATCAAAAGCTCTAATTTAATTGCATTATCATAAATTCCATCTTTATCAATTGAAGCGGTGATTTCGCTTAAATGCTTTACGGCATGCCTTTTGTTTCCGCGATTTTCATTTATTTGACGATACTGAGCAATGCTTTTCTTAATATTTCCAGTTGTAATCCAGATAAAGAAGCTAAAAAGAAGCGAAACGAGACCGATCAATCCGCCATACTCATTTAATATACCAAGAATAGAATTCCAGATGCTCATAATTTGAAGATTCACCGCTTTTCTCTATAAGTGCCTATTAAAAATATATCCCAGATTTTTCTATATAGCAAGAACATTTTAGCATCTGAGCAGAACTGTCTGCACTCGACCCGCCATACCTTCGCCACAACGCTGGTGAACGGCACCAAGCAGCCCGACGGCACGATCCGCTCGCTGACGCCGCGGCAGGTCGCCGATCTGTTGGGTCACTCCACGTCAGAAATCACAGAGATGTACTACGTCAAGAAGAACACCGCGCGGCTGAGCGGGATCACAGAAGGATTCGAGCTGTGAGGGGCACAAAAAATACGCAGCTGTAATCACTACCCACACCTTGAAATGGGCTTTTTACTATGCTATAGTATAGTCAATGTGAAGGTGGAGGGCTTGCGTATGACGTTTATGGACTTAATATATGAAACGCTTTTGAAGCACCAAGCGCCGCTGTCTGCTCAAGAAATTTGGGATAAGGCAGAAGAATATGGCATTCGCCAAAAATTTTCCACTTCGGGAAAAACACCTGTTGCCACTCTTTCAGCGCAGCTATACATTGACATTAAGCAAAACCCCGACTCAAAGTTTTATCAGTACAGCAAGCGCCCAGCCACCTTCTATCTCAAAGGGAAAGATATTGTTGAGCCGACAAAGCAGGGCAGCACACCTCCCGTCCCCGTCTCTTCGCCTACTTTCCACGAGCGAGAACTTCACCCTCTGCTGGTTAGTTACGTCTATTCGGACACACATTTTAAGTGCATGGCGAAAACGATCCATCATGAAAAGTCCAAAAGGGGGCACAAGGGCGAATATGAATGGTTGCATCCCGATATCGTGGGAATTCATTTTCCTAAATTTTCGTTTGATTCCAGCACATATGAACTGATGCAAGTCATGGATGATTGCCAATATAAGCTGTATTCTTTTGAGTTAAAAAAGAGAGTCGATTTCTTCAATTTACGAGAATACTACTTCCAAGCTGTATCGAATTCCAACTGGGCAAACGAAGGATATTTAGTCGCGTTGGAATATGCAGACAGCATGGAGCTCCAAGAAGAAATGCGTCGGTTAAATAATGCCTTTGGTATAGGATTCATTTGCCTTAACCCCGAAAACATTGAACAAAGCGAAATCTTATTCTCTGCCCGGTATAATGACAACGTCGACTGGGACACCATAGATCGGCTTTCAGACACGAATAGCGATTTCAAGGGCTTTATTGCATCTGCAGTTAAGGATATTAGAGGAAGTGGAGAGCCTCATCCAAGCGATTATGATACCGTCCTAACTGGTGAGCAAATCGAAAAATATGCCAAAGATCATAAAATCTTTGCCTGATTAGTGAATACCCCCTGATGCTTTATTGATGCTGTACCAAACGGAGCGGTTGCGAAATCGTGTCACACAATGGACAATTTGATGCTTTGCACGGCGGCGCGGCAAAAGCGCCGAACCGCGTACTGTCTCAAATAGTAAGAAAAATGGCCGAAATCTTACGATTTCAGCCATTTTTCTTGGCAGGGGCAGAAAGATTCGAACTCTCGACACGCGGTTTTGGAGACCGCTGCTCTACCAGCTGAGCTATACCCCTGTATGGTGGGCCTTCGGGGACTCGAACCCAGGACCGACCGGTTATGAGCCGGCTGCTCTGACCAACTGAGCTAAAGGCCCAGGTATTTAGTTCCCTAACAGATAAGAATAAGAAGCAGCGCCGCCACCTTCGTGGCGGCGCTGCCGTTGGCTCCCCCTGTTGGACTCGAACCAACGACACCGCGGTTAACAGCCGCGTGCTCTACCGACTGAGCTAAGGAGGAGTGTTGGCGCTACCTATCTTCCCGGATCGTCTCCAATCAAGTATTGTCGGCAGAA
>CAMZIO010000017.1 GCA_947307255.1 uncultured Clostridia bacterium
ATGCCCTCCAGCGCGTCCTGAATCGGGTGGGCAAAGTCGTACATCGGGAAGATGCACCATTTCGTCCCCTGGCGGTGATGGTTGATATAGCGGATCCGGTAGAACACCGGGTCGCGCATATTGAAGTTGCCGGAGGCCAGGTCAATCTTGGCGCGCAGGGTATATTTCCCCTCTGGGAATTCGCCGTTTTTCATCCGCTCAAACAGATCGAGGCTCTCCTCGATCGGGCGGTCGCGGTAGGGCGAGACGGCGGGCTTGCCGATATCGCCGCGGTTGGCGCGGAACTCCTCGGGCGTAAGCTCGCAGACGTAGGCCAGACCCTTTTTGATCAGCTCCACCGCGTACTCGTAGTCCTTTTCAAAGTAATCGCTGCCGTAGTAAAAGCGGTCGCCCCAGTCGAAGCCCAGCCAATGGATATCCTCCTGGATCGCGTCGACAAACTCGGTGTCCTCCTTGGCAGGGTTGGTGTCGTCCATGCGAAGGTTGCACAGTCCGCCGTACTTCTCCGCCGTGCCAAAATCAATGATCAGCGCCTTGCAGTGGCCGATGTGCAAATAGCCGTTCGGCTCAGGCGGAAAGCGGGTATGCACCTGCATCCCGGCAAACCGGCCGCCGGGCGCAATATCCTCGTCAATAAAGCTCTGAATGAAGTTTTTTCCCTCATTCTCCACTCCATCCATAGTATTTTTGATTTCTTCCGCCATAGCGCATATCCTCTCTTCCTAAAATCGTTGCAGCAACGAATTAAATTGATAGATTATTATAGCATTTATTTTTTCATTTTGCAAGTTCTTTCATGCCTGCTTTGAAAATTCTCCCGGTTCCGTGCGCAAGAACGCCTCGCGCGTCATCAAAAGGTTCAAAACCTCCAGCAACGCATTGGCGCTTAAATGCTCCGGAAGCTCCAATTCCCGTATCAGCGCAGCACGCTTTTCCGCGCTTCCGGCGCCGACCAGCCCCTTTTCCATCAAGTCCGCTTTGGTAATCGGCTTGTCCCGGCAGGGCGCCTGCTCGTCCAGGAAGGTCGCGCCCGCACGGCGCAGTGCGGTGAGCAGCACCTCCGGCGGCATACCCTCCACGCCGAGCTTTCCCTCTTTTCCGCCCACACGCTTGCGTTTTTCCTTTCCGTACACGTCCGGCACGTAGGCGTGCAGCACGCGCCCCTGCGGGATCGCGCCCTTGAGGTGGTTGCGGATCACAAAGCCCGCGCCGTCCGGATCGGTAAATATCACCAATCCCATCGTCTGCGCAAGGCGGCGCAGCAGCAAGAGCTTTTGCCGGTCGTTGAACACGCCGAATCCGCCCAGCTCGATAATCGCCGCGTCGACGACCTGGGCCAGCGCGTTTTTATCATAGCGGCCCTCGACCGCAATCACCTCGGCAATCCTCGGCTTTTCCATGTCAGCTCCTCTGGGCAAGCTGCATCAGAAAGAGCTTCAGCTCGCCCTCGTCGTCGATTCCCTTTTCGCTTTTCATGCGTTTATCCAGCTTCTGACACAATCGCAGGCTTTCGGCGCACCACTCTCGCGTCGTCTTGCGCGCCGCGTCCAGCAGCAGCCGCGCCGGATAATCCGAGCGCATATTCCACAGGCTCATCAGCCAGAGGCGGTCCTTTCCGCCGTCGAGCGCCAGGCGCGCCGTGTACAGCTTTCGCAGCTCCTTGCCCAGCACGGAAAGAATGCGGAACGGCTCCTCCTGCTTTTTGAGCAGTCGGCCCAGAATCTCGCTTGCCCGGTCGTAGTCGCCGCGGGTAACGGCGTTGGTCATGTCGAACACCACGGCGTCGAGGATCGGGTCGGCTACGGCGTTGATATCCTCGACGGTGATGTCCCGGTGGGCGGCGTAGGCGCTGATTTTCTCGATTTCCGGCAGCAGCCCCGTCATCAGCGAGCCGCAGGTGAAAATCAGATGCTCCGCCGCGCGGGCGTCGATCTGCTGGCCGTGCGCGCGGAAGTGCGCACGGATCCATTTGATCAGGTTATCCTTGTCCTGTATATCGAACTTCACGACCTGCGCGTGGCGCGCGAGCGCGTCGCAGAGCTTTTTATAGACCTTGTTGGGCTTGTATTCCACCAGCTCGTAGACGAAAACCAGGCAGCAGTACGCCGGAAAATCCTCCAGCAGCGCGATCAGCGCGGCTCTGGCCTCCTCACTGAGCTTGAACAGGTCGCAGTCCGTTACCACGACCAGCGTGCGCTCCGCCATCATCGGCATCGCCTCCACCGCCTCCGTCAGCTCCTGCAGGGAGAGATTCTTGCCGTTTATGCAGTGATAGTTGAATTCCTCGAAGCCCGCAGGCACCAACTGCCCGCGCAGCTGCGAAAGCGCGTGCTCGCGCAGATAGCTCTCCTCACCGTGGAAGACGTAGATCTGCCCCACCTCGCCGGCGTCCAGCGCGGCTTTCCATTTTTGATAGCTGGTCTCTGTTTTCTTTTCCGCCATGCGTCCTCACCTCCGGAAAAAGGCTTCAGTTCAGCGTGATGTGGATATGTCCCTGCAAGTCCGTGCGATAGACCGCAACGCCGTGATCCTGCAGGCGATAGAGCGTTTCCGCATTGGGATGTCCGTATCCGTTCTCGCCGGTGCTGATCACGCCGATCTCCGGCGTAACGGCGTCGAGCAGCTCGTTCCCCGTGGAGTATTTCGACCCGTGATGTCCCACCAGCAGCACCTCGATATCCGGCAGACGCACCGCTTTGGTAAGCACGCGCTCCGTCGATGCGTCCATGTCGCCGGTGAGCAGCGCGTCGAACGTCCCCGCCGTACACAGTACGCTCAGCCCCTCCTCGTTCATCTCTCCCGCACCCATGGGCGGATAGACCGCAATACTCGCTTCGCCAAGCGGGAGCTTTTGCGGCTCGGTGAGAAACACGACCGGCACGCCGTGCGACGCAGCCAGCGCAAGCACCGCCGCGCGAAGCTCGTCCTCCTGCCCGATATCCGGCACGATCAGTGCGCCGATCTCCATGCGCGCAAAGAGGACGGGCAGGCCGTTCGTGTGGTCGCTGTGGTAGTGGGAGAGGATCAGATAGTCCAGCGTATCGCAGCCGATGCTTTTGAGGTAATTGGCGGCAATGTCCCCGGCGGAGAGATAGGCGTTGCTGCTGCCGCAGTCGACCAGCGCGGTCTTCCCCTTTGAGGAGAGCACCACGCTCTGTCCCTGCCCCACGTCCAGCGCGATCATGTGCAGCGAGCCGCCGGAGATCGGCAGTGCGTTTAAGCGCACGCAAAGCGCCAGCGTCAGCACGGCCAGCGCCCCGGCGACCCAGGCGCGGTATTTGCCACGCCGCGCCGCCGCGCAGGCGGCAAGCATCCCATACACGTACAGCAGCCAATATTTCAAATAGTCGTTTTCAAAATAGACCGCATGATACGGAAGTCCCGCCAAAAGCCGCGCGCAGGCAAGCAGGTATTCCGCCCCGCCGTGCGGCAGGTAGGCCAGAAGCTGCGCCGCGGGAAGGCAGACGAAGCTCAGGCAAACGCTGACAAATCCCAGCGCAAACACCGCGCTGGCCGCCCACAGGCACAGCAGATTGCTCAGCGGCGAGACGAGCGGCAGATAGTCAAAATAATATGCCGTCAGCGGCGCGGTAAAAACCAGTGCGCCCGCCGTGGCTGAGAGCGAACCGAGCACGGCGCGCTGCAGGGCGTATCGGCAGCGCGTGCAATACGCCTCGTAAATGCGCGGCGTGAGCAGCAGCATCCCCGCCATGGCAGCAAACGACAGCTGCAGCGAAATGCTTGCCGCGGCGTAGGGATTGGCAAAAAGGATCAAAAACAGCGCCAGCGACAGCGAGGTGATCGGATCGTTCTCGCGGCCGAGCAGCGGTGCGAGCAGCACCAGAATCAGCATGATCGCCGCCCGCACAACGGAGGGCGACGCGCCCACCAGCAGCGCGTAGAGGATCAACGCCGGGATTGCCAGCGTGGAGAGCAGCTTCCGCCGCCCTCTGCCGATAAAAACGGTGATCAATGTAAGCAAAAACGCACAGTGCAGACCGGAAACGGCGGTGATATGATAGAGTCCTGCCTCGCGTAGATTGGCATCATCCTCCTCGGTGAGCAGCGTGCGGTCGCCAAGCAGGATCGCGCGCAAAAACGGCTGCGTCCGCTCCGGAAAGCAGAGGGCAATGCGCGATTGCACGGCCTGCCAAAGGCGCTGGGGAAGATAGCGCAGCGCGCCTTCATTCCCGCGCTCCACCGTAACGTCGCCCCTGCTGTACAGCAGCGAATAGACGCCGCGGGCGGTGAAGGTCGTAACCTCGCTGCCGCGAATCTCGGCGGCGTTCTGGAATTTTACCCGTCCGGTGATGCGCTGGCCCGGCGCCAGCGAAAGCAGCGCCTCTTTGCCGTAGTATACCGCCTTGCCGTGCAACCCGCGCCCCAGGATCCGCACCTCCATGCGCGCGCCGTAGGCGGAGCGCGTCGGATAATCGCACAGCTCCATCACGCACGCATCCTCCGTATCAAACAGCGGCGCGTAGGGCGCGCAGACGAAATGCGCATAGGCGCTGTGGTACAAAAGCCCCAGCGCAAGCCCCGCCGCGATCAGCGCACAGCGCGTGCGCCAATCCCCCCGCAGCACAAGCACAACGACCGCCAGCAGCACCGCACAGCCGCCCGCAAAGGGCAGTCTGAGCGGATCCGGCAGCAGGTACTGCACTGCAAACAGTGCCGCGGCGAAGGACAAACAAAACGTTGCCAGTTTTCTCATACGCCCGGATCAAAACAGCGAAATCTGGCTGGTTTCGGACATCCCCGCAAACGCGCCCAGGGCGCGCAGCTGCTCGATATGCGTCTTGGAGAGCTTGCCGCAGCACTGGGCAAACTCCTCCACGGAGATAAAGCTCTTTCCCCCGCGCTTTTCCACCGTGTCCTGCGCGGCCGCCTCGCCCAGCCCGTGGACCGAGGTAAACGGCGGCAACAGACCGTTTTCGGTGATCAAAAACTTCGTCGCATCCGAGCGGTAGATATCAATGGTGTCGAAGTGGAAGCCGCGGCGATAGAACTCGTAGCACACCTCCAGCGTGGTCATCAGATCCTGCTCCACGGCGGTGGCGTCCTTGTTGTTCTCAATCTCGCGGATGCGGCGCTTGACCGCCTCCTCCCCGGCGCAGCACTCCTGCGCGTCAAACGCCTTGGCGCGCACGGAGAAAAACGTGGCGTAAAACGCCAGCGGGCGATGCACCTTGAACCACGCGATGCGAAACGCCATCATCACGTAGGCCACGGCGTGCGCCTTTGGGAACAGATAGCCGATCTTTGCCAACGAGTCGATGTACCACTGGGGCACGTCGTGCTCGTGCATGGCGTCCTCCCAGCCGTCCTGAAAGCCGCTTTTTTTGACCTTGCCCTTGCGCACGGCCTCCATGATCTTAAAGCTCATCTTGGGATCAAGCCCCTTGGAGATAAGGTAGAGCATGATATCGTCGCGGCAGCCCACGGTCTCCAGAACGCTGGCCGTACCGCTGAGGATCAGCTCCTTCGCGTTGCCCAGCCACACGTCCGTCCCGTGCGAGAAGCCGGAAAGCCGCAGCAGCGTGTTGAAATCCTTCGGCTGCGTGTCGATGAGCATCTGGCGGGTGAAGCGGGTGTTGAACTCCGGGATCGCCACCGCGCCGGTGGGGCCGAGTATCTCGTCGTCCTCGAAGCCGAGTACCTTCGACGAGGTAAACAGGCTCATCGTGTCCGGGTCGTCGAGCGGGATCGCTCTGGCGTTCACGCCGGTCAAGTCCTCGAGCATACGGATCATCGTGGGATCATCGTGTCCGAGCATATCCAGCTTGAGGAGGTTATCCTCCATGCAGTGGTATTCAAAATGCGTGGTAATCGTATCGCTGTCCGGATCGTCGGCAGGATGCTGCACGGGGCAGAAATCCTCGATATCCAGATCGTCCGGCACGACCACCAGCCCGCCTGGGTGCTGACCCGTCGTGCGGCGCACGCCCACACAGCCGGCTGTCAGCCGGTCCACCTCGGCGGCGCCGGCCTGGATGCCGTTCTCCTCCAGATATTTTTTGACAAAGCCGAAGGCGGTCTTTTCCGCCAGCGTGCCGATCGTGCCGGCGCGGAACACCTGCGACTTGCCGAACATCTCGATCGCGTGCTGATGCGCGCGGGCCTGGTATTCGCCCGAAAAGTTCAGGTCGATATCCGGCACCTTGCCGCCGCCGTAGCCCAGGAAGGTCTCAAACGGAATATCGAAGCCGTCCTTAACGTATTTCTCCCCGCACACGGGGCAGATCTTATCCGGCATATCCGCACCGCAACCGTATGACCCATCCTGCACGAACTCCACGTGGCGACACTTCGGGCAGCGATAGTGCGGCGGCAGCGAATTGACCTCCGTGATCCCGGCCATATACGCCACCAGCGACGAGCCCACGCTGCCCCGCGAGCCGACCAGATAGCCGCACTGGAGCGAGCGCTGTACCAGCTTCTGCGCGCTCATATAGACCACGTCGTATTTGCCCAGGATACCGCCAAGCTCCACGTTCAGCCGATCCACGATCAGCTGCGGCAGCTCGTCGCCGTAAAGCTCGTGCGCGCGCGCCCAGACCATGGTGTTGAGCTCCTCCTCGCTGTTTTCCAGCCGCGGCGGGAAGAGCTTGCCTTTGGGCAAAAGCTCGATCTCCTCGACCATATCCGCGATCATCCGCGTATTGGTAACGACCACCTCATAGGCCTTTTCTTTGCCCAGATATTCAAATTCACGCAGCATTTCCTCCGTCGTGCGGAAGTAGAGCGGCAGCGGCGCGTTGGCGTCCGCAAACTTCTTCGACGCCAGCAGGACGTGTCGATAGATCTCGTCCTCCGGCTCCTGGAAATGCACGTCCCCCGTGGCGACGACGGGCTTTCCCAGCTCCTCGCCGAGGCGGACGATGGTTCGGTTAAATTCCTTGAGATCCTCGTCGCTGCGCGCCGTGCCCTCGCGCACCATAAAGCGGTTGTTGCACAGCGGCTGGATCTCCAGATAGTCGTAGAACGCGGCGATGCGCTTGAGCTCCGCAAACTCCTTGTGATCGGCCACCGCGCGGAACAGCTCGCCCGCCTCGCAAGCCGAGCCGATCAGAAGTCCCTCCCGGTGCGCGATCAGCTCGCTTTTCGGAATCGTCGGCACACGGCGGAAATACTTGAGGTTCGACGCGGAAATGAGCTGATAGAGATTTTTCAGCCCCACCTTGTTCTTCGCAATCAGGATGATATGCTTCGGAAAACGGTTGCTCTTTCCGCCGAGCGGGCGCAGCTTGACCATCTCGCCGTTGATCTGCTGCAGGCGCGTTACGCCACGCTCGCTGAGCATAGGGAAAAATTTTGCCAGCATCTGCGCCACCGGCACCGCATCGTCGCTGGCGCGGTGGTGGTTGAATTGCGGCAGCTGCAGGTGATTGGCCACGACGTCCAGCTTATACTTGCCAAGCCCCGGCAGAAGATTCTGCGCGAAGATCAGCGTATCCAGATAGGTTGGGTCAAACGCAAGGCCGCATTTTTCGCAGCCCGCGCGGATGAAGCTGACGTCAAACTCCGCGTTGTGTGCGGCCAGCACGCGCCCGTCAACGAAGCGCAAAAACGCCGTCAGCGCGTCCTTGAGCTTCGGCGCGCCGCGCAGCATCTCGTCCGTGATCCCCGTCAGGCCGACGATCTCCGGCGTCAACCGCCGCTCCGGGTCCACAAAGGTCTGGAAGGTATCGGTTACCTCGCCGTCTTTGAGCACGACGGCGCCGATCTCGGTGATCGCCTCCTGCTTGACGTTCAAGCCCGTCGTCTCAATGTCAAAGCAGACGATTTCCGTGGAAAAGTCCCCGTCCTGCGTCCCGTGCACCGCGATACGGTCGTCCAGATTGTTGACGAAATATCCCTCGCAGCCGTAAAGTATTTTTATTTTACCCTCCCCTGCGTGCCAGGCGTCCGGGAAGGACTGCGCCACGCCGTGGTCGGTAATGGCGATGGCGGGCATCCCCCATTTTGCCGCAAGGTTCACCACGCTTTTCGTGTCTGTCAAAGCGTCCATATTGGACATTCTGGTGTGCAGGTGCAGCTCCACGCGCTTTTCCGGCGCGCAGTCCATCCGCCCCTCGTGCGCGATTTCGGTGATGTCGCGGGGATTGAGCTGCATATCCTTGCCGTCGTAGCTCAGCTCCATCGTCCCGCCGACACGCAGCCACATTCCCTCGGAAATACGCTCGCGCACGAGCTTGATCTCAGCTTCCAGCAGATTGCGCCGCACGATCACCGAGCCGGTATAGTCCGTCATTTCAATCACCAGCACCCACATACCGGCGCGGCGCGTCTCATGGCAGTCGAATTTGAAGACCTTGCCCTCCACGACCACGCGCCCGGCTTTCGGGTTCAGCTCGCTCATGGGCAGCACGCGGCCTTTGATCTCGTGTCCGAGAATGATTTTCCCGGAGGTGCTGATCTTTTTGCCTCTGCCGGCCGGGTCCGCCGGACGCGGAAACTCCTCGGATTTGACGCGAATCGTTACCTGATTGAGCTGGTAGCGATCCGCGAGCAGCATCTCCAGCGCCGTACAGGCCGACTCCGGCAGGTCCTCCCGGGTCGTCATTTCCAGCGTCAGCGCGCGCTTTTCCGCCTCCAGCACCACGTTGCTCACCAGCGCGCCCTTGAGATGTACGCGCAGGTCAAACTCCGGCGTAAAGTCGCTGAACAATTCAAAAAACGGAATTCTCTCTGCCATAATACGTTCCTATGTATCCCAATCGTTAAAAATCAAAACTTTTCAATCTCTTCCATCAGCGCGTCGATCAACTCGTCCTGCGGCACCTTGCGCAGCATCGCGCCCCGGCGGAAGATCATCCCCTCGCCCTTGCCGCCTGCAATGCCGAGATCCGCCGCAGACGCCTCGCCGGGACCGTTGACGATACAGCCCATGACCGCGACGGTCAGATTTTTCGGGCAGTCCGCCAGGCGCGCCTCCAGTTCCTCCACCAGCGGGATCATATCGTAGGCCGTGCGCCCGCAGGTGGGGCAGGCGATCAGATTGACGCCGCTGCTGCGGATCCCTGCCGCCTTCAAAATCTTTTTGGCGGCGTAGACCTCCTCCACGGGGTCGGCCGTAAGCGAGACGCGCATCGTATCCCCGATGCCCTCACACAGCAATCCACCGATACCGATGGCGGATTTTAAAAGGCCCATCGTGGGCGTTCCCGCCTCGGTTACGCCGAGGTGAAGCGGGTAGTCCACGCGCTCGTGCAGCAGGCGGTAAGCCGCCATGTTCACCGCAACGTCCGAGCTTTTCACGGAAACGCAAATATCGGTAAAATCAAACTTCTCCAGCAGGGCGATATGTCCCAGCGCACTTTCCACCAGCGCCTCGCTCGTTACACGGCCGTACTTGGCCAGCAGCTCCTTTTCGAGCGACCCGCCGTTCACGCCGATACGGATCGGCACGCGATGCTCCCGGCAGGCCGCAACCACCGCGCGCACGTTTTCCTCCCCGCCGATATTGCCGGGGTTGATGCGGATCTTATCCGCGCCGCGCGCCGCGGCCTCTACCGCAAGGCGATGGTCAAAATGGATATCCGCCACAAGCGGGATATGGATCTGCCCGCGGATCGCGCTGATCGCCTCCGCCGCCGCGTGGTTCGGCACGGTGATACGGACGATCTCACAGCCCGCGTTCTCCAGTGCGAGGATCTGGCGAACCGTCGCCGCCACGTCCTCGGTGCGGGTGTTGCACATGGATTGAATGCTCACCGGAGCGCCGCCGCCCACGGCGACGCCGCCGACCTGGATTTGCTTTGTCATATCGCTCCGCTCCCTTACAGCAGCTTCAAAACGTCGTTGAACGTTACGAACAGCATCAAGCCCATCAGCAGGACGAAGCCTGCCGTATTGATATAGTTTTCATACTTTGCCGGAATACGGCGGCGGAAAAGCAGCATCGCCAGTGTGTTGATCAGCAGGAAGAATATCTTCCCGCCGTCCAGCGCGGGCAAAGGCAGCAGATTCATCACCGCAAGGTTCACCGCAATGAGCGCGGCAAAAAAGAGGATGCTCTCCAGCGCCGCGGCAAAGCCCTGCTCCGCCTCGGTCTCCTTACCGACCGACGTGATCGTGGAGACAATGCCGACCGGTCCGCTGAGGTCTTTGACCCCCGCCGTGCCGCTGAGCAGCATCTTCAGGCTCAATCGCACCAGACGCACGTAGTCGATGGCGTTGTACCAGCTGTATTTCAGCCGCAGCAACGGCGTCGCCTCCACCACGCCGCCGTAGGTAAAGCCGTAGGCCCGGTATTCCTGCCCGTCTTCCCCCGTATAGGTCTGCATGGTCAGCGTACGCTCAAGCTTTTTGCCGTCGCGCAGCACGGTCAGACGCATCGTGCCGTCCTCGTCCCTGCCGCCAAGTCCCATAATCATGGGGACGTCGCTGCGCAGGTAGATGCGCTCGCCGTTGATGCGGTAGATCACGTCGCCCACCATAATACCCTCCTCCCCCTGCTGGGGAAAGTCCGGGTTCAGCTCGACGATCTCCGCCGTGTAGAACGCCTGCGCGCCGGCATAGAGGCACACCAGGATCAAAAGCCCCGTTAAGAAATTCATCCCCGCGCCAGCCGCAAAGATCAGCAGCTGCTTCCAGAAGCCCTGGTTGCTCAGCGCGCGCTCGTCCTGCGAATCCTCGTCCTCGCCCTCCATGGCACAGTAGCCGCCGATGGGCAGAATACGCAGCGAATACTCCGTCTCCCCCCTCGTGCGGTGGAAAATAGCGGGCCCCATGCCGATGGAAAACTCGTTCACGCGCACGCCGCAGGCCTTGGCCGCAAGAAAATGCCCCAGCTCGTGTACGGCGATGAGCACGCCGAATATCAGAATTGCAATGAGAATATAAACCATAGCTGCTCCTTATCCAAGATGCACTGTTACGGCGGCGCGTGCCAGGCGGTCTGCTTCCAGAATATCCGCAAGCGTGGGGTCCGATACTTGCTCCACGGCGCCCAGCGCGATTTCCACCAGCGCGGGAATGTCGCAAAAGCCAACCCGCCCGTCCAGAAACGCGCCGACGGCCACCTCGTTTGCGCCGTTCATCACGGCACAGGCCGTACCGCCGACAACGGCGCAGCGCCTGGCGATCTTCAGGCAGCGGAACGTCTCCTCGTCAGGCTTTGCAAAGGTCAGCGGCGGACAGGTCAGCAGGTCCAGCGGCGGCTCCGGTGAGGCGCTGCGATTCGGCCAGGTCATGGCGTAACGAATCGGCAGCTTCATATCCGGCGTGCCAAGCTGGGCGAGCATCGCCCCGTCGGCAAACTCCACCAGAGAATGGATGATACTCTGCCGGTGGATGACCGCCTCTACTTGTGAAAGCGGAAGGCGGTAGAGCCGCATCGCTTCAATGATCTCCAGCCCCTTGTTCATCAGCGTAGCGGAGTCGACCGTGATCTTTGCCCCCATGCTCCAGTTCGGATGGCGGAGCGCGTCGGCGCGGGTTTTGCCCCGCAGTTCTCCTTCTGCCATGCCGTAAAACGGTCCGCCGGAGCAGGTGAGAATCAATTTTCTGATCTCGCCGCGGTCGCGGCAGCCCTGCAGACACTGGAAAATCGCGGAATGCTCGCTGTCCACCGGCACGATCTGCGCGCCGCTGCGCGCCGCCGCGTCCATCACCAGCTCGCCCGCGCAAACGAGCGTCTCTTTATTGGCCAGCGCGATGCGCTTGCCGCGCGCAATGGCGGCCAGCGTCGGCTGCAATCCGATCATCCCCACCACCGCGGTAACCACGGTATCCGCCTCGTCCACCGTCGCCGCGGCAAGCAGTCCCTCCATGCCGGAGCGCACCTCCGTCTTCGTGTCGGCCAGACGGCGGCGCAGCGCGCTCGCCGCGCCCTCGTCATACAAAACCGCAAGGCGCGGGGAAAACTCCCGCACCTGCGCCTCGATCAGATCCACGCTGGCATTGGCCGTCAACGCCGCGACGGAAAGCCCCAGCTCGCGTGCAACCTCCAGCGTCTGCCGGCCGATCGAGCCGGTAGAGCCGAGAATCGAAATCGTTTTCGTCATATCAAATCAACCCGGTATGCACAAAGAAATAGAGAATCGGCGCGATAAAAAGCGTCGAGTCAAAGCGGTCCAGTATACCGCCGTGCGTCAAAAACAGGCGGCTGTAATCCTTGATGCCATGCTCGCGCTTGATCAGCGACGTGGCAAGATCGCCCAGCTGCCCGGCCAGATTGCCTGCGGCGCCGGCAAGCGCCAGCTTTCCATAGGCGGCCGGATAGCCGAGCCAGCGCAAACCGATCAGCCCAAACAGCAGCATTCCCAGCACGGAGCCGAAGATACCGCCATAAAAACCCGCCCACGTCTTATTCGGGCTGACGGGCGTGAGTTTCTTCTTTCCAAACCATTTTCCACAGTACATCGCCAGCGAATCCCCGGCAAACGCAATGAAAAACGGCGCCAGAACGTAGAGCCGCCCGTAAGATCCGTCCATGCGCAGCAGCAGGATACAGCCGTACATCGTTGGGAAGATCGCCCCGCCGACGGCGGCGGCGGAAAGCACTGCAAACGGCAGCGCGCGGTCGGTGCCATAGTGCAAAACGGCGTACAAAAACAATCCGAACAGCAGCACGACCGGCATCACCCACAGACCGTCCAGTGGCGCCGCCTGTGCGGAAGCCGCAGTAAGTAAGCCGCCGTCTTCATACCGCTTCCGCTCCAGATAGGCCGCAAGCACCTGCCCCACCGCACAGAAAATCGTGATCCCATAGACCACCGGCTGCACGCTCTTTTCCACGGTGTGCACCAATTCATAGGCCGCAACGCCCGCGATTGCGCACACCAGCAGCATCGTCGCCCACGCCGGGCAGGCCAGCAGCACCAAAAGCAGCAGCGGCAGCCCCACGATCGCCACCAACCATCTTTGTTTCATTCGTCCTCTACCTTTCCTGTTTCTTACTCAAGCCGCCGAAACGGCGGTCCCGCGCCCGGTACCAGCTAAGCGCCTGATCCATCGCCGCCTCGTCAAAGTCCGGCCAGAGCGTGTCGGTTACGTAGATCTCGCTGTAGGCGCACTGCCAGAGGAGGAAATTGCTGATACGCAGCTCCCCGCCCGGACGGATCAGCAGCTCCGGATCGGGAAGTCCCGCGGAGTAGAGGTAGCGCGCAAAATCCGCCTCCGTCAGCTCCTGCGGCTGCTTCTCCCCGGCCGCGCACTGCGCGGCAAAGGCGCGCGCCGCGCGCACGATCTCATCCCGCCCGCCGTAATTGAGGCAGATATTGGCCTGGAAGCAGTCCGCGCCCAGCTTTGCGGAAATCTCGTCCGTGCGCACGATCAACTCGCGCAGTTCCCCGCCCAGCACGCTCGTGTCCCCCAGAAAACGCAGGCGGATCCGGTCGCGCGCCATCGTCTCGACGCTCTCGATCAAATACTTCCGCAAAAGGCTCATAATGCCGCCGACCTCTTCCGACGGGCGCTTCCAGTTTTCGGTGGAAAAGGCGTAAACCGTCAGGTATTCGATCCCAAGATCCTTGCAATAGGTCGCAATACGGCGGAAATTCTCCGCCCCTGCCCGATGTCCCGCCGAGCGCGGCAGCGCGCGCCGCTGCGCCCAGCGGCCGTTGCCGTCCATAATGACAGCAACGTGGCGAGGCAAGCCGGTTTTGTCCATCTGCCCCGCCTGTTTTTCCCCTGTCAGCCAGCCCATACTTCCTCCCTGATCCTCCCCGCAGCGGCGCACGAATCAGCAGGCCGAGCGAATCCGCCCGGCCTGCCAAAGCTGCCCTGCAAAAGTGCTGCGTGCGGCGCGGCATACGCATACGCAAATCGGCGGCACCTCAGACCGCCATAAGCTCCTCTTCCTTTTTCCCAAGCAGGACGTCCAGCTCCTTGCACATATCGTCGGTGAGCTTTTGCAGCTCCTTTTCGGCGTCCTTATAGTCGTCCTCCGTAATCTCGGAGTTTTTCTGCATCTTCTTGAACTTCTCGATCGCGTCGCGGCGAATGTTGCGGATGGCAACCTTGCCGCCCTCGGCATACTTGCGAATCAGCTTGACCAGCTCCTTGCGGCGCTCCTCCGTCAACTGCGGGAAGTTCAGACGCAGGGACTTGCCGTCGTTCTGGGGATTGATGCCCAGATCGGATTCCTGAATCGCCTTTTCGATCAGCCGCACGGCGGAGGCGTCCCACGGAGTGATGACCAGCTGGCGCGGGTCGGGAGACCCGATCGAGGCGATCTGGTGAATCGGCGTGGGCGAGCCGTAATAATCGACGGTGATCCGGTCAAGCACGGCGGCATTGGCACGTCCGGCACGGACGGCGGCAAAGTCGGCGGCGACAGAGTCGATGCTTTTTTTCATCTTGTCAGCGTATACTTTGTAATCGTCGTTTATCATCGAAAAATCCTCCTCAAATGTGATCTCCTTACCGGCGCGCGCCGATAAAGCTGCGGTCGCGTTTATTATAAACGAAACGGAAGAAAAACGCAAGCAATTCATTGCGCAATGCCCAACAAAGTCTGCACAAAAAAGGCAAGCCCCCGTCCAGGGGCTTGCCGGGCCGTTTTATTCGCCTACGATGGTGCCGATCTTCTCCCCCATCACCGCGCGGATGATGTTGCGCGGATCCTTGAGCGCAAAGACCAGAACGGGAATATGATTATCCATGGACAGCGACGTCGCGGTGGAGTCCATCACGGCAAGGTGCTGGGCAAGCACATCGTCGTACGAGATGGAATCGTATTTGACCGCGCTGGCGTCCACGCGCGGATCGGCGCTGTAAACGCCGTCAATGTTCTTGGCCAGCAAAATCACGTCCGCCCCAATCTCCGCCGCGCGCAGCACCGCCGCGGTGTCGGTGGAGAAAAACGGGTTGCCGGTGCCGCAGCCAAACAGCACCACGCGGCCCTTTTCCAGATGCCGCACGGCGCGCGCACGAATATACGGCTCCGCCACGGCGCGGATCTCCAGCGCGGTCTGGACGCGCACGTCCACCCCTTTTTGCGCCAGCACGTCGGCAACGGCCATGCAGTTCATCGTCGTCGCCAGCATACCCATATGGTCGGCGCGGGTGCGCTCGATATAGCCCTCGCCGTTTTTCACGCCGCGCCAGAAGTTGCCGCCGCCGATCACGACGCCGACCTCAACGCCCAGGGCGGTGCATTCCTTGATCACGTCGCACACGTCGCTGATCACGCCGAAATCCAGGCCGAAATGCTTCTCACCCGCCAGCGCCTCGCCGCTGATCTTGAGCAGCACGCGCTTATACTTTGGATTTGCCATCTTCCCTGCCTCCCCATTCTTTGTTGCTGTTATTCTACTGTATTTTTTTGCGTTTGCATAGGGGCAAAGCAGAAAAAATACAAAAAATGCGGGCGGCGTTTACCAAGCAGCCCGCATCGTGCCTTTTCAGGCGTTTCGAAAGTGATACATAAGGTTCCGGCAATCCGGCGCATCCTCGTCCACGTAGCCGGTGTCGACGAAGCCGGCCTTCTCGTAGACGTGCAGGGCGACCGTGTCCGCACGCTTGACGCACACCTCGACGCAGGGATACTTCCGCTCGGCTTCCAGTTCGGAGAGTATCCTGCGCAGCGCCTCCGTGCCGAAGCCCTTTCCCTGCCAGCGCCGGTCGATCATAAACTGCTGCAGGTCGTAGCAGGCGGGCTCCTCGTCCAGATCCCGCACCAGCGCGACGCCGACAATCGCGTCATCTGCGGCGATGCCGATCACCCTTGCGCGGCAGGCGCGATAGACGTAGCCGCGCGCGAGGATACCGACCGCGCTGTCAAGAAAGCCCTCCTGTCCGTCATCAACAGACAGGCTCCTGACGCAGAGCCAGTTTTCCTCGTTGATGTCAACCAATCGGATCAAAGCGCTTTCCTCCTTTGCCGGAGGCGGGGATCGCTCCCCGCCTCCGGATCTCTTTATTGTTCGTAAAATGCGCGCAGCAGACCCAGCAGCTGCTCCTTGCCGTCGCCACGCTCAGCGGAAAACGGCACCAGCGCGTCCTGCTCGCCCAGCGCGAGCGTCTCGCGGATACACTGCAAATTCGGTTCGATCTCGCTTTGCTTGAGCTTGTCGAGCTTGTTGGCCACCACGATCATCGGGCAGCCGGAGCTTTTGAACCAGTTGCACATGGTAACGTCGTCCGCCGTCGGCTTGTGCCGCGCATCCACGATCAAAACGCCCAGGTCGATCAGCTGCGAGGACTGGAAATAGTCCTCCATCAGCCTGCCCCAGCGGTCGCGCTCGGCCTTGGAAACCTTGGCGTAGCCGTAGCCGGGCAGATCGACCAGATAAAGCCGGTTGTCGATCTTGAAGTAGTTGATCTGCGTGGTCTTTCCCGGCGAGGCGCCGACGCGGGCGAAGTTTTTGCGCCCGACCAGACGGTTGATCACCGAGGACTTGCCCACGTTCGAGCGTCCGGCAAAAGCCATCTGCTTGAGCCCGTCCCGCACGAACTGCTTGCTGGCGGCGGCGGAGAGAATGAACTCCGCCTTATTGAAGTTGATCGCCATCGTCTTCTCCTCCGTCGCGCTCACACGCGCAGCGTGGGCGCCGCCACGCCCTCACGCAGCTCAGGATAGGCCGGCAGAGCGGTGCAGGCGCACGGTTCCGGCAGCACCAGCGCCTCGGCAAACACGGCGTCCACCGTCTCCACCGGGACGAAGCGCAGCTTGGCGCGCACGCTCTGGTCGATCTGCGTCAGATCCTTCTCGTTCTCCTGCGGCAAAATCACCGTGTGCACGCCGGCGCGCAACGCCGCCATCGTTTTCTCGCGCAGCCCGCCGATGGGCATCACACGGCCGCGCAGACTGATCTCCCCGGTCATGGCGACGTCGCGGCGCACGCAGCGGCCGGTCAGCGCCGAAAGCAGCGCCGTTGCAATCGCAATCCCGGCGGAAGGCCCGTCCTTAGGTACCGCACCCTCCGGGAAGTGGATGTGAAGGTCGCGCGTTTTGTAAAAGTCCTGCTCGATCCCCAGCTCCGCCGCACGCGCACGCAGGCAGCTGAGCGCCGCGCGGCAGGATTCCTGCATTACCGAGCCGAGGTTTCCGGTCAGTTCCAGCTTGCCCGTGCCGGGCATGACGTTGACCTCCACGGAAAGCATTTCGCCGCCGACCTCCGTCCACGCAAGGCCGTTGACCACGCCGATCAAATCCTTCTTTGCAATCTGATCTCGCGTGTAGCGCGGCGTATCGAGGTATTCCACCAGGTTTTTATCTGTAATGTTAATTCGCTTTACATCACTGGTTGCAAAAGCCATTGCCGCCTTTCGGCAGAGCTTTGCCAGCATCCGTTCGAGCTGGCGCACACCGCTCTCGCGCGTATAGCCGTCAATGATTGCGCGCAATGCGCCTTCCTCCACGCGCAGCGCAGCTTTGGCAATGCCGTTTGCCTCCTTCTGCTTGGGCAGCAGGTGCCGCATGGCGATCTGCACCTTCTCCTCATCCGTATAGCTGCCCAGCTCGATGACCTCCATCCGGTCGAGCAGCGGGCGCGGAATCGTATCGGTGGTGTTGGCAGTCATGATGAACACGACGCGGCTCAAGTCCAGCGGGATCTCCAGATAATGGTCGCGGAAGGCGTGATTCTGCTCGGTGTCCAGCACCTCCAGTAGCGCCGACGCCGGATCGCCGTGCAGGTCGGACGAGAGCTTATCCACCTCGTCGAGCACCAGCAGCGGGTTCATCGAGCCGCTGGTTTTGATTCCCTCCACGATCCGGCCCGGCATGGCGCCTATGTAGGTCTTGCGATGGCCTCGGATATCCGCCTCGTCCCGCACGCCGCCCAGACTCAGCCGCGCGACCTTACGATTCATCGCACGGCCGACCGACAGGGCGATCGAGGTCTTGCCGACGCCCGGCGGTCCGACAAGGCAAAGTACTTGTCCCTTTGCGTCCGGCTTGAGCTGACGCACGGCAATAAACTCCAAAATGCGCTCTTTGACCTTCTCCATGCCGAAGTGGTCCCGGTCGAGGATCCGGCGGGCGACGTCCACGTTGGCACGCTCCTTCGTCTCAACGCCCCAGGGGATCTCCAGGCAGGTGTCCAGATAGTTGCGCAGGACGGACGCCTCAGCGCTGCCAAAGGATTGCTTGGAAAGGCGCTCAACATCCTTTAAGAGCTTCTCCTCCGTTTCCCCCGGCAATTCCGCTGCGAGGATCCTGCTGCGGTACTCGTCCAGCTCCTCATCCCCGTCTCCCTCGCCGATCTCACGCTGCAGCACCTTGATCTGCTCACGCAGGACAAATTCGCGTTGAATCTGCCCCACGCGGGAGCGGACCTTGCTTTCAATATCCTGCTCCATCGAAATCACGTCCACCTCGCGCGTGAGGATCTCGTTGATGCGGCGCAGGCGGTTGAGCGGGCGGATCTCGTCGAGCACCGCCTGCTTATCCTGATAGCGCAGGTGGATCTGCTGGGCAATGAAGTCTGCCAGATAGCCGGGGTCGCTGCTGCCCATGACGACGGCGACGACCTCCTCCGGCAGCTTCTGCGTCAACTCGACGTACTCTCCGAAGTTGGCGTAGACCTGGCGGAGCAGCGCCTCAGTACGGTTGCCGCGGCGCACGAGCTTCGGCTCCTCGATCAGCTCGATCTGCGCCTGCAAAAAAGGCTCGCGCTGCCAAAGCCGTTTGAGCCGCGCGCGCCCTTTTCCCTCCATCATCACGCGGATGACCCGGTCGGATACGCGCAAAATCTGCGTTACGCGCGCAACGGTGCCGATCTCGTACAAATCCTTTTCCTCCGGGAGATCGACTCCGATCTCCCGCTGGGTAACGAGGAAGATTTCCTGCTCGGTTTCCATCGCCCGCTCCAGCGCGCGCACGGAGATCTCCCGCTCCACGTCAAAGCTCGTGGTCATACGGGGAAACACCGTCAATCCGCGCAGCGCCAGCGCCGGCAGGTTTTTGGTAATCGCTTCCATTTGGTACTCCTTATCGCGCCCCATTCGGGCGCATGACGCGGACGCCCCGCCGTTTCCGACGGGGGCGCCGCGCTGTGGTTTCTGCATCCACGCTGCGTCAGGACGCCGTTTCCACCGACGGCTCCGCTTCATCCTGCTGCGTGCCCTGCGCCGGCTTGCGCACAAGCTGCGCCTCGCTTTCACCCGCAGCGCAGGCTTTCGTGATGGTTACGCGCTTGATCGTGCGGTCTGATGGGATGTCGTACATCACGGGCATCAAAATCCCCTCCATCACCGCACGCAGGCCGCGCGCGCCGATATTGCGCTCGATCGCCTTGTCGGCAATCACCTCCAGCGCGTCGGGTGCAAAGACGAGCTCGGCGCCGTCGTAGGAAAAGAGCTTTTGATACTGCTTGACCAGCGCGTTTTTCGGCTCGGTGAGGATTCGGATCAGATCCTCGCGGCGCAGCGCGTCCAGCGCGGTGATGACGGGAAGCCGCCCCACCAGCTCCGGAATAATACCGAACTTGAGGATATCATGCGGCTGCACCTCGCGCAGGATACGGCTGTTATCCTTTTCCTTGCGGGATTCCACCACTGCCTCAAAGCCCATGCTCTTGCGGTCGAGTCGGTTTTCGATGATCTTGTCCAGCCCGTCGAACGCGCCACCGCAGATGAACAGGATATTGTGCGTGTCGATCTGGATGAATTCCTGATGCGGATGCTTGCGGCCGCCCTGCGGCGGTACGTTGGCCACCGTCCCCTCGACGATCTTGAGCAGCGCCTGCTGCACGCCCTCGCCGGAGACGTCGCGCGTGATGGAGGTATTCTCGCTCTTGCGGGCGATCTTGTCGATCTCGTCGACGTAGATGATACCGCGCTCAGCCAGCGTTACGTCGTAATCCGCCGCCTGCAGAAGGCGCAGCAGAATATTCTCCACGTCGTCGCCGACGTAGCCCGCTTCCGTCAGCGTGGTGGCGTCGGCAATGGCAAAGGGCACCTTCAAAATACGCGCCAGCGTCTGGGCAAAGAGCGTCTTGCCAGAGCCGGTGGGACCCAGCATGAGGATATTGCTCTTTTGCAGCTCGACGTCGTCCCCGCCGCCAAAGTAGATGCGCTTATAGTGGTTGTACACGGACACGGACAGGGCGACCTTCGCCGCCTCCTGCCCGATGATATACTGATCCAGCACGTCGTGAATCTCGCGCGGGGTAGGCAGCGCGTCCGGTGTCTGCGGATCGTTCTCAATGCGCGTATCGTAGCCGTCGTCCAGGATTTCCATGCACAGGTTCACACACTCGTCGCAAATGCGCACGCCGCCCGCGCCCTGGATCATGCGGTGCACTTCCCGCTCCTGCTTGCCGCAGAAGGAGCAGCGCAGCGGCTTCTTGCTTTCTTCACTCATCGTTCATCGTCCTCATCTTTTGTAGATCACCTTGTCGATCAGGCCGTATGCCTTCGCCTGCTCGGCGGTCATAAAGTTGTCGCGCTCGCAGTCCTCGCGCAGCACGGCGTAGTCCTTGCCGCAGTTTTCCGCCAGGATGTGCGTAAGCTTTTCCTTGATCTCCAGCATTCGCTTGGCGTGGATCTCGATATCCGTCGCCTGGCCCTGGAAGCCGCCGAGCGGCTGATGAATCATGATCTCCGCGTTGGGCAGCGCAATCCGCTTGCCCTTCGTGCCGGCGGAGAGCAGGAACGCGCCCATACTTGCCGCAAGCCCCACGCAAATCGTGGACACGTCGCACTTGATATACTGCATCGTGTCGTAGATCGCCAGGCCGTCCGTTACGCTACCGCCGGGAGAGTTGATATAAAACTGAATGTCCTTGTCGGGATCCTTCGCTTCCAGATAGAGCATCTGTGCGACGATCAGGCTGGCCGTGGTTGCGTTGACCTCCTCGCCGAGGAAGATGATCCGATCCTCCAGCAGGCGGGAAAAAATGTCGTAAGACCGCTCGCCGCGGTTGGTCTGTTCGACGACGTAAGGAACTAAACTCATGGATATACCTCCTGTTACATTGTTCATACCCTGTTCAAATTTTCGATAGGTATACAATCAACCACAAATGATACCCATTTGTGGTTGATTGACGGTTCTATCTATTATTGCCAATTCCAGAATTATTCAGCCTTCTCAGCGGCCTTTTTCGTGCTCTTGCGGGCAGGCTTTTTTTCGGCCTTCTCCGCCTTCTCGCCCTCAGCGCTCTCTTCGGCTTTTTCCTCAGCCTTGGCGGGCTTTTCTGCCTTGGCGCTGTTGAACACGACGGCAATCGCCTTTTCATTGAGAACCTGTCTGTTCACATCCGCGGCGGGCAGATACTGCTTGAGCGCTTCAACGTCCATGCCGTAGCGCTCCGCCAGCTTCTTGTACTCGGCCTCGACCTCGTCGTCGCTGACCGCAAGATTCTCCTCCTTGATGATCTGCGCAATCGCCAGATCCATCTTCACCTGGCGGATCGCCGGCTCCTTGCCTTCCTCCATGAACTGTTCTTCGCTCATGCCGGTCATCTTGAGATATTGGTCGTAGGGAATGCCCTGCGACTGCAGACGGGACTTGAACTCCTCCAGGAAGCGCTTGCACTGCTCGTCGATCAGAACATCGGGAATATCGCACTCGATCCCCTCGGCAACCTTCTCGATCAGGGTGTTTTCAAACGCGACCTTGGCCGCCTGCTCACGCTCGTTTACAAGGTTCTTCTTGATATCGTCCTTAAGCTCCTTGATGGTATCAAACTCGGAAACGTCCTTGGCAAAGTCGTCGTCCAGCGCGGGGATCTCCTTGAACTTCACCTCGTTGACCTTAACGTGGAACACCACGGCCTTGCCGGCCAGATCCGCGTGATAATCCTCCGGGAAGGTGATGTCGATGTCCTTCTCCTCGCCGGCCTTCATGCCGATGACCTGCTCTTCAAAGCCGGGGACGAAGCTGCCGGAGCCAAGCTCCAGCTCGTAGTTCTCGCCCTTGCCGCCGTCAAACGCCGTGCCGTTGTCAAAGCCTTCAAAGTCGATCACAGCAATGTCGCCCTTCTTTGCCTTGCGGTCCACGCTGACCAGGCGGGCATTGCGCTGCGCCATCTCATTCAAGCGCTCCTTCACGTCGTTTGCGGAGACCTTGACCTCCTCCTTGACCGCGCTCAGGCCCTTGTACTGGCCCAGCTTGACCTCAGGATAGACGGGGACGGTCGCCTTGAAGGTAAATCCGTCCTTCGTAACCTCGCCCAGTTCGATCTCCGGATAGCCGATCGCGTCCAGGCCGCTGTTGCCGATTGCCTGCGTATATGCATCGGGCAGAGCGATGTCAACCGCATCACTGTAAAAAACCTCTGCGCCGTAAAGCTTCTCAATCATCTTGCGGGGAGCCTTGCCGGGACGGAAACCGGGGACGCTGATCTTGCCGCGCATCTTGAGATAAGCCTTGGCGATAGCAGCCTCGAACTCCTCCGCGCCGACCTCGATGTCCACAGCAACTCTGCTCTTTTCCAGCTTTTCAATGTTTTTGACGTTCATGTTTTCTTTCTCCTCCGTTTATGCCAAGGATAGAATTGCTCATTGCATTTTGGTATTTTACCATATGTTTTTGGAAATATCTACCCTTTTTTCCTCTAATCACAGATTTTTTTTGGAACAAAGCCGATATAATCCGCCGAAATCAAGGCGTATTCCGTCGAATTCCGCCGCCCCTCAAAGGCGCGGCGGTGCGTTGCGCCGTGCAGGTGGCCGTAATAGCAGCGGACCGGGCGATACCGATCGATCAGCGCCAGCAGCTCCGGGCACTGGTAGCCCTGGTAGATCGGCGGATAGTGCAAAAAGCACAAAAGCTCCTTCTCCGGCGCACTTTGCCGCGCGGAGCGAAACGACGCCTCCAGCCGCAGCGCCTCGCGCGCCACCATCTTGCCCGTGTGCGTACCGGCGGCATCCTCCTCGTAAAACCAGCCCCGCGTGCCGCAGATGGCATAATCGCCGTAAAGGAAGCAGTTGTTGTGGAGAACGTCGAGCGTGGAAAAACCCTGCGCGGCAAAAAAATGCTTCATCTTCGCCGCCGTGCCCCACCAGTAGTCGTGATTGCCTTTGAGCAGCAGCTTTTTGCCCGGCAGCGCATCCAGGAAGCGGAAATCCTCCAGCGCTCCCTCCAGCGACATACCCCAGGAGGTGTCGCCGGCAAGCACCGTAACGTCGTCTTCCGTCAGTTGGGCAAACGCCTCCCGCAGGCGCTGCGTATGGTTTGCCCAGCGTTCACCAAACACGTCCATCGGCTTTTCTCCCGTGAGGGAAAGGTGCAAGTCCCCTATCACGTACAGCGCCATTGCCGCGTCTCCTCCCTTCCGTTTCTTTATTCCGCCTGCAGCCGCGCAAAATCCATCCAGAAATCCGGATAGGATTTCCCGACGCATTCCGCGTGTAAAACCCGCACGCCGTCCCGCGCCGCACAGGCGGCTACCGCCGCCGCCATGGCAATGCGATGGTCATTTTCCGATCGGACCGTTCCGCCGTGCAGCGCGCCGCCGCAGATCACCAGGCCGTCCGCCGTTTCCGTTACCTGTGCGCCCAGCGCCCGGAGCATATCCGCCGTCGTGCGCAGGCGGTCGGATTCCTTGAAACGCAATCGTGCGGCGTTGACCACGTGCGTCTCTCCCTGCGCCGCCGCAGCCAACACGCTCAGCGCCGGCACGAGATCCGGCGTCTCCGCCGCGTCAATCCGGCAGGCGTGTAAATCGCCGCCGCGCACGCATACGGCGTCCGCCCGTTCTTCCACCGCGGCGCCGAAGGCGCGCAGATAGGCGAGGATCGCGCGATCGCCCTGTGCGGAGTGAAGATCAAGCCCTTCTACCCGCACGCCGCGCGTGCTCAGCGCGCCCATGCACAAAAAGCACGCGGCGTTCGTCCAGTCGCCCTCCACCGCAAGGCACTGCGGCAGGTCAAACTGCTGCCCGCCGGGGATCCGGTATCCGCCGTCGTCCTTTTGCATACGCACGCCGGCCAGGCGAAGCGTCTGCTCCGTCATGCCGACGTAAGGGGCGGATTCCAACACGCCGGTTACGCGCAGCGTGCTCTCCCCGCTCAGCCGGGGCAGCGCAAAGAGCAATCCGGACACGTACTGGGAGGAGACGTTGCCCGCAATCGCAAAGGCCCCCGCCTGCAGCGCCCCGGCGCAGTGCAGCGCCGCGCCCTCTGCGCGCAACGTCATACCGTGGCGAATCAGCTCCGCGTCCAACGGCGCGAGCGGGCGCAGCGGCAGTCTCCCCTCCCGTAAAAACGTCGCGCGCGCGCCCAGTGCGCCCACCAGCGGAAGCAGCAGGCGCAGCGTGGCAGCGCTCTCTCCGCAGGGCAAAACGCATTCTTCCCTCGGTATCTCTTCGGTCGGCACAACGCACAGCGTCCCCGCTTCCGTCCGGTCAATCCGCGCTCCCAGCGCCTGCAGACAGCGGATCGTCGCATGGAGATCCGCGCCGACCGTCGCACAGGAGATGCGAACGGGGCGGCGACCCAATGCGGCGCACAGCAGCAGCCGGTGTCCCTGTGATTTCGACGCGCTCGCCCGCACGCAGCCGCTGCGCGCGCCTCCGTCCAGCGTCAGATTCATCGCGCGCCTCCGTCCCGCAACCACGCCGGGAACTCCGTCAGCGCAATCTGCTCCAGTCGACAGCGCCCGATATCCTCCGGTAATACCAGCTCCAGCGTCGACGCCGATATTTTTTTGTCCGATCGCGCCGCCTCGTACAGCGCGTCGGCCGTATACTCTGTTTCCGTCGGCAAGCCGTAGCGCTCCAGTATGGCGCACAACCTGTCAAGCGTTTCTTCTTTACAGATATTCCGCTTCCATGCGGCGCGGGTAATCATCGTCATGCCGATTGCCACCGCATAGCCGTGAGAAACCGTATACCGGCTGCACGATTCCACCGCGTGGCCGATCGTGTGGCCGAGGTTGAGCAAGCGGCGGTTTCCAAGATCAAATTCATCTGCGGCGACGCAGTCGCGCTTGATCATCACACAATGCGCGATGACGTGTGCCAGCTGCTCGCAAACCGGCGTATCGAGCAGCTCGCTAAAAAAGCGCTCGTCCCCCATCACGCCGTATTTGATCGCCTCCGCGCAGCCCTCCCGATAGGACTGCTCCGGCAGCGAGCGCAGTGCAAGCGGATCGCAAAGCACCAGCGCTGGCTGATAAAAGGTGCCCACTTGGTTTTTGGCACTGTCCAGGTTGATCGCCGTCTTCCCGCCGACGGAGGAATCCACCGCGGAGAGCAGCGTCGTGGGGATTTGCACGTGGGACAGGCCGCGCAGATAGGTCGATGCGGCAAAGCCGGCAATGTCCCCCACCACACCGCCGCCGAGCGAGACGATCACGTCGCTGCGCTTCAAGCGGCACGCAGCAAGAAAGTGCAGGATCTCTCCATAGGTGGTCAGATTCTTTTGACTCTCCCCGGCGGGGAACAGAAAACAAACCACACGAAAGCCCGCCGCCTCCAGCGAGGCTTTCACCGTCTCTCCGTAAAGCGCAAAAACGGTCTCATCCGAAATCAGTGCGGCGGCCGATGCGCGGCAGACCCCCGCCACGCACGCTCCCGCCCGCGCAAGGAGTCCCTCCTGCACGCATACGTCATACGTCCGGGACGCCGTAACGCGGATCCGCTGCATCCGGTTTTCTCCCATTCCGCCGCTCATCCGCGCGCCGCCTCGCGCACGGCAAATACGCGCCTGGCAAGCGCGTCAAACTCCTTCGGCCGCAATGCCTGCGCGCCGTCGCTTTTGGCGTGCACGGGGTCGTCGTGCACCTCGATCATCAATCCGTCCGCGCCGCCCGCCGCAGCGGCAAGCGCCATCGGCGCGACCAGCGCGGCAGCACCGGTCGCGTGGCTGGGATCCACGATAACCGGCAGGTGCGTCAGCTCGTGCAGCATCGGCACCACCGCAAGGTCAAGCGTGTTACGCGTATAGTCGTCAAAGGTGCGGATCCCGCGCTCGCAAAGGATCACCTGCTCGGCGCCGCTGGTCATCAGATATTCTGCGCTCAGCAGCAGCTCGCGCAGTGTGGCGCAAAGGCCGCGCTTGAGCAGTACCGGCTTTTTCATCTGTCCCACCGCGCGCAGCAGTTCAACGTTCTGCATATTGCGCGCACCGATCTGAATCACGTCCACGTCGGCAAACAGCGGCAGCTGCCCGATCCCCATGATCTCCGTAACGATGGGCAGGCCCGTCTCCTGGCGCGCAAGCTTCAAAAGCGCCATGCCCGTATCCTGCAGTCCCTGAAAATCGTAGGGCGAGGTACGCGGTTTAAACACGCCGCCGCGCAGCATCTGCGCGCCGGACGCCTTGACCGCTTTGGCAAGGGCGACGATCTGCTCTTCCGTCTCCACGGAGCAGGGGCCGGCAATCAGGCAAAAATGCCCGCCGCCAAGCCGCGCAGTTCCCACCGTGATCACCGTATCCTGCGGGTGCGCCCGGCGGCCGCTGCGGCGGAACGGCTCGCTCACGCGCTTCACCGCGTCCACGATGCGCCAGGCAGCGATCTGCTCCGCGTCGATTTGCTCGGTATCGCCCAGCAGGCACAGCACCGTCTGCCGCTGCCCCTGCGCGAGCTGAACCTCCACGTTCTGCGATCTGATCCAGTCTATCAAACGGTTCTGCGTCTGCAGATCCGCGTCCGGTTTGAGTATAACGATCATCTCGTCCCTCCCGATTATCAAAAAAGCGGCACAGGCATGAGCTGTGCCGCATCCGATCCCCCGTGGAAAGCCGGCGCTTCACCGCGCCGGATTTTTTAAGCGGGAAACCCGCCGGTCGCGTGAACGGCCTTCTACCGTTTCTCCAACGGTTTGCGCTAAACAGTATATTGATGTCTGCGTTTCTTGTCAAGTCTGCACGGGAAATTTGCCCCATTTATCGTTTTTTCCGCGGCGCATCTGCGGGGTATGCTTGACAATCCACCGCGCAGACGATAAACTGTTTTTTAGATTTTTCAGATTGTTTTCAGGAGGTTTTTTCATGTCTGTTGATCGTTCCTATTTTGAAGCGATGGAGGCGAAGATTCCGCACGGTAAGGTGCGCACCCGTTTTGCCCCCTCTCCCACCGGATATATGCACGTCGGCAACCTACGCACCGCGCTCTATACGTATCTGATCGCACGCCACGCGGGCGGCACCTTTATCCTGCGCATTGAGGACACCGATCAGGGCCGCCTGGTCGAGGGTGCGACGGACGTGATCTACCGCACCATGGCGGAGTGCGGCCTGCGCCACGACGAGGGGCCGGACGTCGGCGGGCCGGTCGCGCCCTATATCCAGTCGCAGCGGCGCGACACCTACGGCAAGTATGCCGAGCTGCTCGTCGAGCGCGGCGGCGCGTATTACTGCTTCTGCGAAAAGGCGGAATCCGCCGAGGACTCCGGCGAGTTTGCACGGGAGGACGATCCCTGCCGCACGCTGACGCTGGAGCAGGCGAAGGCACGGATCGCCGCCGGCGAGCCTTACGTGGTCCGCCAGAAGATCCCGCACGAGGGTACGACCACCTTCCACGACGCCTCGTTTGGCGACATCACGGTGGAAAACAAGACGCTGGACGATCAGGTTCTCTTAAAGCGCGACGGTATGCCGACCTATAACTTTGCCAACGTCATCGACGACCATCTCATGGGCATTACGCACGTGGTGCGCGGCAGCGAGTATCTCTCCTCCGCGCCGAAGTATAACCTGCTGTACGAGGCGTTCGGCTGGGACGTGCCGACCTACGTGCACTGCTCGCCCGTTATGCGCGATTCCCAGCACAAAATGTCCAAGCGCAACGGCGATCCGTCTTACGAGGATCTCAAGGCGCAGGGCTATCTGACCGAGGCGATTCTCAACTATGTGGCGCTGCTGGGCTGGTCGCCGCGCGGCGAGCGCGCCGAGCAGGAATTCTTCTCGCTTGACGAGCTGGTCGAGGCCTTCGATATCTCCGGCATCTCCAAGTCCCCCGCCATCTTTGACATTGAAAAGCTAACCTATTTTAACGCCAACTATCTCCGCTCCCTGAGCGAGGAGGATTTCCACCGGGTTGCCCTGCCCTTCATTCGTCAGAGCGTGAAAAACGAAGCGTATTCCACGCAGGAGATCGCCGCCCTGCTGCACGCGCGCTGCGAAAAGCTGACGGATATTCCGGAAAAGGTGGATTTCTTTGACGCGCTGCCGGAATATGACGCGGCGTTTTACACCAACAAAAAGTCCAAAACGGACGCCGCCGTATCCCTGGATATGCTGCAAAAAGTGCTGCCCAAGCTGGAAGCGCTGGGTGAGTGGAGCAGCGACGCCATCCACAACCTTCTGATCGATTTTGCCGCAGAGCTGGGCGTGAAGAATGCGACGCTGATGTGGCCGCTGCGCATCGCCGTGGCGGGCAAGCTGGTTACCCCCGGCGGCGCAGTCGAGCTGTGCCGCATCCTCGGACGCGAGGAGACGCTGCGCCGCATCCGCGCCGGGATCAAGAAGCTCTCCTGATGGAACGGCCGGGGCTTTTTCAGCGTCTGTCGCTCAGCCGCGCTTTTGCGGAGCAAGTTCGATCTGCCGCCGCGGTGTTTTTCGCCTTGATACTGCTCGGCTTCGTTCTCGGCGTCTTCTTGCCGGAGGGAGCGGAGCGCCTCGCCTCGTTTTACACCGGGCTGCTTTCCGAAAGCGCTCTGACGGCGGAGGGCAGCACGGATACGTTCCTTTTGATTTTTGAGAACAACCTCTTTGCCGCGTTTCTCTCGCTGCTGTTCGGACTCGTCCCGTTTTTCCGTCTCTCTGCGTTTCCGCTGGGGATCAACGCGATAACGGTCGGCGCCTTTGCCGCGTACTATTCCACCGAGGGGCCGGGGCTTCTCCCTTTTCTCGCCGGTACGCTGCCCCACGCGCCATTTGAGCTGACGGCGCTGATCCTCACCTGCGCCGCCGGGCTGCATCTTTGCCGGTCGGTTACGGACAAGCTGCTGCGTCGGGATGCGCCGCCGTTTTTGCAGACCGCCTCGGAATGTCTGCGTGCGTACGTGCTTCTCGCCGTCCCTTTGCTATTTTTTGCCTCCGGCATTGAAACGTGGCTCACGCCGCGCGTCATGGCGCTGTTTTTGTAAGATAAATCAAAGAAAGGCTGCGGGGTTTCCCGCAGCCTTTCTTTATTCCGGTCATCCGATCAGCTCAACGACACGCACGACGCCTTCGCTGATATAGAGGTTGGTAAAGCGCGCGTAGTGAAGCGCAAGCTCCCTGTCGTCGTTCATCCAGACGCCCGTATCACGGTTGTAACAGGGTGCGTCTGCCGCAACGGCGTAAGTCTCCCCTTCCGCGACCACGGCGCCCGTTCCGATCCAGTTGAGCGTGGAAACGTTGCGCAGGACTCTCAGCGGTCTGACGCTGACGTATTCCCCGTCCACCAGCTCCGCACGCACGAACTGTCCCGTCTCAACCGCGTCCCAGGAGATGGCGTAGGGCGATTCCTCCCCGTTGCCGCAGACGACCTTGACGTACCATACGTACTGCTCTTCTTCCCCTTCCGGCGGCGTCTGCCCGTCCTCCGGCTGCTCTGCCTTCACCTGATCCGCAATCGCAATGCCATAATATACGTTGCTCGGCTCCGGCACCTTCAGCACGATGAGATCAACCTCGCGCGAGGAATTGAGATGCGCGCAGGAAATCTGATCGGCAGAAACGGCGCCGTTGGCGATACTGTTGAGGCTGACCAGCTTGCCCTGGTCAAAAATCATCACCTGCTCGGCAATGGGCAGATAGCCCAGCGTCCGTGTAACGGGATCCAGACGTCCGATCGGAGCGCTGCCGACCTGCTCCAAATATACGGTATTTCTGACGTACTGCGTGATGGAAACCAGTCTTCCCGCCATCGACTCGGCGTCGCAATAGACGCCCTCCAGGGTAAGCGGGATCAGCGTCCTGTCGCAGATCAGGCTGACTTTCCCCTCCGCGTCTACGATGCCGACGGCGTTGTCGCCATATACGCCGCGGCTGATCCCCCGCTCTGCGCCGGCCACCTGTCCGTCCGCCGTCAGCAGCAGCGTGATAACCATGCCGGGCTTAAACGCGGAAAGCTCCTCCCGCGCGCCGGGCAGGACGTTGAACGAAGTTCCGCCCAGCGCCTTGATCACCGCTGGCGCCGTCGGCGAGGGCAGGCAGTCCTCGTAATACACCGCCACGCGAGTGTCGCACAGCTGGATGGTATTGGTCGCCTGCGAATACGTCGCCACGTCGTATTTGCTTACCGCGTCGGCGTCAATGCGCGTGCCGTTTTTATAGATCCTGTAATCCACCGAACCGCCGGCCAGCGCGCTGAAGCCCGCCGTTGAGCCGTCCTCCTGCACGACCACCGCGGCATTCGCCGCAACGGCGTCGGCGCCGGGGTTGGCTTCACGCGGCAGGAAGGTCAGGGCCTTGCCGCTGCCGTCAAGCACCACGCTGCCCCTCAGCCCGTCGAGCACCGTGCTGGCCATCGGATTTTTCATCACGTAGCTCTCTTCCTTCGTGCGCATACGCCCGCCGGCCGCGTCCACCCACAGTAGCGTCGTCTCTTCGCTCGTCTCCGAAAAGGCGGTGCCGTCGGCGCGTTTGGCGGCAAGCGTGTTGACAAACAGCTTGACCGCCTCTGCGCGCGTGATCGCCTCGCTGCCGCTGCGCGTCAAGCCGCCAGAAACGCCGTTGGCCCTGGCGAGATGGATGTACCCGTCCGGCCAGATCGGCCCGCAGTCCTTATCCGTATAGCCCAGCACGCGCATCAGGATCGTTACCGCCTGGCCGAAGGTTACGCTCTGTTCCGGGGCGAAGGTGCCGTCTGGCATCCCGTGGATAAAGGCGTTTTCCCCCGTTACGGCAAGGTTGACGTAGCCCGACGCCCAGTGCGTAGCGCGCACGTCGGGAAAGATCGTGCGGTTGCGATGCTGGCCCGCCTCGGCCGCGCGGCCGAGAAGCACGACCGTCATTTTGCAAAACTGTGCCCGCGTAAGATTCTGATTGGGGTTGAACAGGCCCTTCTCATCGCCCTGGATCACGCCCATCAGGCGAAGCACCTCCACGTTGCGCGCAGTTTCCGGATCGTAAACGTCGATAAAACTGCTCGCCGCAGCATACGCCGCCGTCGGCAGCAGGGAAAGCGCGAGCATCAGCACCAGCGCCAGCGCACATACTTTCTTTTTCATGGCTCATACTCCTTTGTTGATTATTCCGCGCGCAGCGCGACCACCGGCTGCAATCCGGACGCCTTGATCGCCGGATACAGGCCGAAAACGATACCGAGAATCACAGAAAAGCCAAATGCCCCCGCCGTAATTGGCACCGACGGCAGCAGAGAATACCCCTCCAGCAGCAGCTTTCCGGCCATGTTGGTGAACAGATAGCCCATGCCTATCCCGATCAGTCCACCGATGCCGCAAATCATTGCCGCCTCGACCAGAAACTGCGCCACGATCGAGCTGCGTTCCGCGCCGATGGCACGGCGGATGCCAATTTCGCGCGTGCGCTCGGTAACGGTAACGAGCATGATATTCATAATCCCAATACCGCCCACCAGCAGCGAAATGCCCGCAATCCCGCCAAGGACCAGGCTCATCATCTTCATGCTGTCGTTTTCCGAGTCGATCCACTGGTTGTTGCTGTATACGTTGCCGGAACCAATCGTCTGATTCTGCGTGATGGTATTGATATAATCCCCCACGCGGGTAATGACCTCGTTGATGGATTTCGCGTCGCGTACCTTGATCACGTATTCATTCATCTGGCTGCCCTGGCTGATAAAACGGCTGACCGAGTAGGGCAGCACGATCACGTTGTCCAGCGAATAGCTCCGATCCGGGTCCTTTTCCGCATAGACGCCAACCACCTTAAACGGCAGGCCGTTGATCGAAATATCCTGCCCCAGCGGGTCGGCGTAGTCGAAAAACACCTTTGCCGCCCGTGCTCCCATCACACAGATCAGGTTGTACTCTTCGATGTCAAAGCGGCTGATGTCCCGTCCGCGTGCAATTTGGAAGTTGTTGCACAGTGAATACTGGTCGCTGCCGTAATAGACCTGGGGGCGCTGCTCCCACTCCATCGTTTCGGAGTTCTTTGCGCCGTAACGCACGGTGCCGTCATAAAACTGCGCGTTCGGCGTAATGCCGACCACGACGCTGCCCAGACTCTGACAGTAATCGTAGAGCTGGTCAAACATACTTGCTCCGCTGTAAAAATAGCCGGACACTTCAACGCGGTTGGTGCCCATACTCTCGTAGTATTCCACCATTTTCCGGTTCGAGCCGGAAACCACCGAGACAATCGTCATCACAGAGGCAATGCCGATGATAATACCCAGCATCGTCAAAAAGGAGCGGCCCTTCTTCGCCAGGATGGACTTTGCCGCCATCTTAAACGCCTGATTCAGCTTCAAAGCCAGTCCACCTCCTGCTCGTGATCCTCGACGATCTTCCCGTCGGACAATCGCACGATACGCCGCGCCGTGGCGGCAATCCCATTGTCATGCGTGATGAGCAGGATCGTGCTTCCCTCGCGGTTGAATTGCTGCAAAAACGCCAGCACCTCCAACCCCGTTTTGGAATCCAGCGCGCCGGTCGGCTCGTCCGCCATGATGATGGGCGGACGGGTCGCAATGGCGCGGGCGATGGCCACGCGCTGCTGCTGGCCTCCCGACATCTCGCTGGGGTGATGCTTTGCGCGGTCAGCCAGGCCGACGCGCTCCAGCGCTTCCAGCGCCATCTGCCGCCGCGCCGCCGCGCCGACGCCCTGATAAACCAGCGGCAGCTCCACGTTCTCCTGCGCGGTCAGCGCCGGAATCAGATTGTAGCCCTGGAAAATGAACCCAATCTGTTTGTTGCGGATATGGGAGAGCTGTTTGTCGTTCATCTCCGACACGTCTTCCCCGGCAAGATAGTATTCGCCGTAGGTCGGCACGTCCAAACAGCCCAGCACGTTCATCATCGTGGATTTGCCGGAGCCGGACGCCCCTGCAATCGCCACAAACTCACCGTAGTCGATCCCGATGCTCACCCCGTTGAGGGCGCGCACCTCGCTTTCGAGGCCTTCGCCGTATATCTTATAAATGTTTCGTAATCTGATCAGCATCGTTTACCACATCTCGGACATGACCCGGCTCATAAATACGCTGTCTCCCTCTTCCGCGCCGGAGAGGATTTCGACGTTATAGCTGTCGGAAATTCCCGTCTCCACCGCAACCGGCCAAAAACCGTCCGGAACGTCCGGCATTTCCGATATCAGGTCTATCGTATTCTCCGGTGGCACTTCGCTTTCCACAAACAGCACCTTCTGCGTGCCCGTATCCGTCTCCACGTATTTTACGCATTGGATCGGCACGAGCAGGCAGTCGTCGCTGCGGCTTGCCGTAAAGGAAAATTGCACGTAGCTGCCGGACATGAGCGTGCCGTCGCTGTTGTCCACGCTGATGGTGATCGGGAAGCGGGATACGCCGTTTTCATACTGGCCGGAGAGGCTGACGCTCTCCACCTCGCCCAAGGCGGGCGTCCCCCATTGGTCGATATTCACCGTCATGCCGGGCTTGACGTATGCAATATTCATTTCATCCACCGTCGTGTTGATAACCATGGTACGCGTATCGGCAATGCTGATCGCCACCGTACCGGCGTTTACCTCGTCGCCCGGTGCAATGCCGAGGGAAAGCACCGTGCCGTCGATCGGCGCGACTGCGTTGAGGGACTCCAGCATTTTTTCCGCCTCCTGAAGCGACTTGAGCGCCGCCTGCATGGCGTTTTCAATGCCTGCAATCTCTGCGTCGCTGTTCTCCGCCGTCAGCGACAGCAGAACGTCGCCCGCGGCGACCCTGGCGTAGTTGTAGAGGTTTACTCTCTCCACCGTCCCGCTGGCATTTGCCACAATATCGCTGGAACGATAACAGGCAATCTCCCCGGATTCGTAAGGATAGAGCAGCTCGCCGCTGCCCTGCAGCGTTGCAGAAGCCGTCATGCCCGCCGTCAGCGTCCCAGGATTGGGCAGGACGAGAACGACCTCGAACATACGCCCGCCCTCCGGGGTGATGTACTCCACCTTGTGAATTTCCTCCACCTGTCCCGTAATCTGGGCGGCTACGGCAGGGATGGAAATATTGGCAATCTGCCCCACGTAGACCTCTTCGGCGTAAGCGTAGCTGAAATACAGGGACAGGCGCATTTTACTGTCGTCAACCAGCGTAGCAAGGCGCGCGCCCTTCATCACCACGTCTCCAATACGGATCATCTCCACGTCCTGCAGCTTGCCGGCGTATTGCGCGCGCACCCGGAGGTCTTGCGCCGAACCGTAAAGCGACGAGAGCTGCTTTTGATAGTTGGCAACGGTTTTGCGCTCCTGATTCACGCGCTCCTCAGCCTCGGCGCTTCGGACGGTGTAGAGCGGCGTACCCTCCGTAACGAAGTCCCCCTCAGAGACAAACACGTCCATCACCTGGCCGCCGGAGAGGAGCGTAACGCTTGCGCTGTTTTTCGCAACCACTGCGCCGCTTCCCTCCACCGTACTGACAATAGCGCCGCGGCTGACGGTTTCACACAAAATCTCCGCCTCCGGCGTCTTATTCTGCCAATAATGAATCAGCCATGCAGCACCGCCGACCGCCAGGAGGCAAAGCGCGGCGATCACAGCCTTCTTTGGGAATCTTTTCCGCTTTTGCTGCGATGATTTCTGTGCAAGATAATCATTCTCCGCTGAAGCCGGTACCTGCTGTGTAACGTTGTCCAGTAGCTCTGCCATAGTGATGATCCTTTCTTCCTTTGCATGTGTTTTTTCTTGTATTATCGGACGTTGTTCAAGAGTAACACAATTATTCCGGAAAGTCATTTCGAATTGGTTACAGTTTTCTTTGGGAATGTAGATTGCGTATCTATCGTTATTATACGGATGAAATAGGAAAAAGGTTGCAGCGGGATACGAATTTTTTAAACGGTTTAAACGGCAGACGGTACGAAAAAAGAGGAACTCCTCTTGGTGTTCCTCTTTCTGTGTTGGCGCTACCTATCTTTCCGGATCGTCTCCAATCAAGTATTGTCGGCAGAAGCGAGCTTAACTTCCGTGTTCGGAATGGGAACGGGTGGACCCTCGCCCTAATCAGCACCAACTTCTATTGCAACTGACTTTTCAATCAGCAACAAACTATTTACTTTTGCGTCTCTATATCCGAATCGCAAACCAGCGTTGCGTTTGTGATTCGTTCTCAAGCCCTTGCGGTATCCCCGTCTCCTTCCCATTGCAAACCAGCGCAGCGTTTGCGATGGGAGAAGCGAGAATTGCCCGCCCCGGCTAAGAAGCCTCGCCTTCGGCGGGGATTCGTGCCTTAAGGGCAATTCGAGCTGGTGACCCGTACCGGATTCGAACCGATGTTAACGGCGTGAGAGGCCGCTGTCTTAACCACTTGACCAACGGGCCGTTTGGTACACCTTCAGGGACTCGAACCCTGGACACCCTGATTAAGAGTCAGGTGCTCTACCAACTGAGCTAAAGGTGCATATCCCGCTCCCGGAGCACCTGACTCTTTGTCCATCAGCCGCGGTTCTGCCGTCAGGCAGGAGCGGCCGGGACATCCAAGCGCAAGATCCGAAGGATCTTTGCAGGTGCTCTACCAACTGAGCTAAAGGTGCATAT
>CAMZIO010000018.1 GCA_947307255.1 uncultured Clostridia bacterium
GCGTAAAACGCCGCGAAAAGTTCAGAAAAGCCGGGAGTGGAGTACCCTCCCCTCCCGGACCCACCCCATGCAAATCCGCTTTGACCCATTTCCTGACCCAAAACGTGGCGGGAGCGGGCGGCACAAAGCGGCACGGGGCAGGACGCGCCTGCCCCGTGGCGTGGTTTTTCTTCGGTTACATTGCCTTGGCGATGACCGCGCCGATGGCGTCGGCGGCGTCGCGCTTCATCTCCTTCGTCGCGTGGGTGTAGGTGCTCAGCGTGAAGCCCGCGCTGAAGTGCCCGAGGGCGGCGGAGAGCGTCGTCACGTCCACGCCGTTCTTGAGCGACAGGGTCGCGAAGGTGTGCCGGAGATCGTGGAAGCGGATGTGCTCCGCGCCGATGGCTTTGAGGATCTTGTCGTGCGTGTGCCGGAACGAGTCGGGATCGAACATCCCGCCGGTCTTGGGCGAGGGGAACATATAAGGGTTGCCCGGATGCTTCATGTGCTCCTCGATGAGCAGGCTGACCGCTTTCTGCGGGATCGCCAGCGTCCGCACGGAGTTGTGCGTTTTGGGCTTGTTGACCACCAGCTCGCCGTTGATGCGGTAGACCTGCTTGGTGACGGAGATCGTCTTTTCCTTGATGTTGAGGTCGGTCCAGAGAAGCGCCAGCAGCTCACCGCGCCGCAGCCCCGTCACGAACTCGAGGTAGAAGGCGGCGAGCAGTCCGCGCCGCTCCGCTTCGGCGAGGTACGGCCCGATCATCTCCTCCGGCAGCACCTTCATCTCCTTCTTTTCCATCTTGGGGAGCTTGCAGCCCTTGGCGGGGTTGAAGAGGATGAGGCGTTCCGCCACCGCCTGTTCAAGACAGTTGTTGAGCAGGGTGTGGATGCCGTGGACCACGCGGGTGCTCAAGCCCTTGTCCTTGAGCGGGATGTGCTCGAATCGCTGGCAGCGCCCGTTTTTGAGCAGGTCGTTGTAAAACTCCTGAATGTCGATGGTCATGAGGTCCTTGAGCTTGATGTCGCCGAGCTCGGGAATGATGTGCTTGTCGATGTAGACGTGGTAGTAGTCTTTCGTCGTGTCCCGCAGCCGGGGCTCGGCGTAGACCTCGTACCATTTTTTGATCCATGCCGCGAGGGTCAGGCCGTCCGCGCGGGCGAAGTCGAGCTTCTCCGCGTCGGCGATGGCGCGCTTCAGCTTGTCCCTCACCTCCGCCTGTGTTTTGCCGAGGACGTTCTTGACGATCGCTTTGCCGGTCTTGGGATCGTGTCCCGCCGTGTAGCGTCCTTCCCAGCGCCCGTCCTTGCGCTTGCGGATGCTGCCCTCACCGCTTGCTCTGCGCTTTGCCATGTGATATCAACCTCCTTTGTAGCACCACACCATACCGCAGAAAAGAATGAATAGCTATCCTCCACGCGGTTTGTTATCAGAAAGTTATCAATTTGCTTGACTCTATTGGAGAATGGCCTCGCACGGTTTCCGGCGTATCCTTGTTTACAGATGTCCCTTATTTTCCCACGCCGCCCACGCCGGGGCAATGTGGCTTGAAAGCCGTTTTACCGTGTCTGCACCTGCTGCGCGGTGTACGAGGCTGTAAACCGCCACGGGCGGCGCGACAGGGGCTGAAACGGAGTGGAGCGGCGATGCCGCCCTCACTCGAAGCCCTCGGCTTGCCCGACGACCTCCATGATAAGCCTTGCGCCGAGGATGAAGCCCTCGCGGAAGCTGTCGTAGGTCATCGCGCCGACCAGCTCGTCGTGGATGTTGATGAGCTCCAGCATATGCTCCTTCGCCTTGCCGTCGAGCAGCTCCGAGAGCCATTTTTCGTTTTGCCGGAATGATTCGAGCAGGACGCCGACGTCGGAGTCGTCGGGGTAGCCGTGCTCGTTGGGCCACAGCTCGCCGTGGTAGAGGTCGGAGAGGATGCTGTTCATTTGAGCCGCCTCCTTCATCCGACGAAGATGTAATACTGCGTCTGCATGAAGGTGTGGTCGACGTAGTAATCCCAAGCCTCGCAGTGGAACCTCCCACGCGGCACGGCGGCAGCCTTTTTCTCCAACTCTGCCGCTCGCCAGGGCCAGAACACCGGCGTGTATGCCTCGTACTCGGCGGGAATGGTCAGGTAGACCTTGGCAAGCGGTTTGCCGTCCCGCCACGCCTCCGGCGTCCGTCCGAGGGCGTTGTAGAGCGTGTACTGCATCCGCCTCGTCTCGTACAGGTTCCGCACATAGAGGTTGTCGCCCGCGTCGCCGACGTAGTGGCGGACCTCCGGCGCGGGCAGCTCCGCCGCCTCGAAGAGCGACCAGTCGCAGGTCGGCTCGGGCAGCTCCGGCAGCGCGCCGGGGGCGAAGCAGTTGTTCTCGAAGCGAGACGTGTCCTTTACCTCGTAGAGCGTCCCGTCGCCGCAGGGGATCAGGTCGCCGACCTGCGGGACATACTTGCTGCCGTCCGCGGGCAGCGTGACGATCCTACTGTTTTTCTGCGCCGTGGCGCCCTCCGCGTCCGGCTCGCTCGTTCGGATGTTGACCGTATTCGTCATCGGGTCGTACTCCACCGCGAAGCCAGCCTCTCTGCCGACGTCGCGCAGCTTGCAGTAGTTGTTGCCGTTGATGCTGTACGCCTCGATCTGCACGGGCCTGCCGTCGACGACGATCTTCTGGCTCGACTGCTGCGCTGTGAGCGTCGCTCCCGCGACCGGGGCTACGATGGACGCGCCGAGGATGATGCCCGACGCAACCAGCGCGATTTCTTTTTTCTCTCTGCATTTCATGGGCTTGCCCTCCTTCATGTTTGGTAAACCAAACATACCGAGAGCGCCCGCAGAAGTCGAGAATAATCTCGTTGACCAAACGGAGAATAATTATCCCGCGCGATTGGTGTTCTCTCTGATCCACGCAATGAGTTCTTCCTTGGGAATCAGGATGCGGTTTCCGATGTGCAGCGTCGGAAACCCATCGCTCTTGACCAGCTCGTAGGCGCCCGCCCTGCTGATGCCGAGCGCCTCCGTCAAGTCGGGTACGGACAGCATCAGCGGCAGGTCGTCGTAGTTTTTGAACTTTGCTTCTTTCATTCCATACTCCTTTGTGAAATAATTTGTGGCAGTTACCACATCGACATCGACGGCATGGTGTATTTCAGATTCTCCTGATCCTCATGATCGTCTGCCCTATGACCGAGCGCGATACGCTTTTCCTGAAGCTCTGCGAATTGCTTGCGGTCGATGACGGGTTGCATCGCGCCGGTCTTGGGGAGCGAGTTCTCCCGGAAGATCGACGCCGCCTGATGCAGCAGCTTCGTCGCCGCGAGCATGATGGACACGGGCTTGAGCGAGTCGCTTCGGTCGACAAAGAGCTGCGCGTAAGCGTTGCCCTGCCGCGCCGCCCGTTCCATATACGCCATGCCGCGCGGCACGTCCTTTGGTACGAGGGAGCCATCGAGGTAGAGCTTGCCGAGCGCGTACTGCGCGAACGGATTGCCCGCCTCCGCGCTGCGCTCAAACCAGCCAATCGCCTTTGCGACATTCTTCTCCGTGTTTGCGCCTGTGAGATATTCCTTGCCGAGACGGTACGCCGCGTAGCTGTGCCCGCTCTGCGCGGCACGTTTCAGCCATTGAAGCCCCGCCTCCGCGTCGTGGGTCTCGGCGTCCGGGGCGAGCAGGAGCTTGCCGAGGGCGTACTGCGCCGCCATGACGTCCTGCCGAGCCGCGCGGCCGAGCCAGTAGGCGGCGTTGACCGCGTCGGGGATCAGCACGCCGCCGTCGCGGTAGAGCCTGCCGAGGAGGAGCTGCGCCGCCGCGTCGCCGCCCTCCGCCAGCGTTTCCAGCTCCGCCGCCGCGTCCCTGCGTTCGTTCAGGGTGAGCGTGTCGTCCTCGAGCCTTCGCCGCAGCTCCGTCCAGTGCTCGTCGCGCTCGTCCAGCTCACGCGCGTCGCGATCCTCGAACGTGACCGCGCCCGCGTTGATCTGATCCGCGACCTGGATGACCGCGTTCTTGATCGCGCGGAACTCTTTCTGCTCTGAGAGCCTTTGCCGCTTCCTCTTTTCATCCTTATAATAACCATCCACCCGATCCTGCAGCTCCATCCAGCGTTCATAGCACGCGCGCACGACCGGCAGCTTTTCCAGCGCATCCACGATCTCGTCCACCTGACGCTTGACCGGCTTTTTGAGATAGCCGTACTGGTGCTTGCCGCCGACCGTACCCATCGTCTGCGCGAGCGTTTGCATCCTGTCCTCCAGCTCCGGGCAGTCCGCGACGCCGCGGCACATCTCGCGCGCCAGCTCCCGGAGCGCCTCGCGCGCCTCCCGCACCAGCGCGTCGCGCGATCGAGATTTTTGTTCCAGCACTTCAACCAGCTCGTGCCGGAAGATATCGTTGGTCAGCTCGGATTTGATCTGCCGGATGCCGTTGCGGTCCAGATACGCCTGCCCCGGTTTGACCGACCACGCCATCATGTGGACGTGCGGGTGGTTGCCCTCGTTGTGGAACGCGGCGTACCAGCGGAAGTCGTTCGGCGGGATGTGCATCGCCGCCGCGATCTCGTTTCGATGCGCGCGGAGCAGGCTGCGCCACGCCTCCGCGTGGTCGTAGCCGTAGCGCTCCGCGTCGGCGCGCGTGAGCGAGAGGATGTGCGTCCATACGTTGCCCTCGTAGTGTTCCAGCTCGTCCATCGCGGCATTGAGATCGACGTGCTCCTCGTCGCCGAAGAGCCCGTGCGGACCCAGCCGCTCCGCGCGAGGGCGCGTGGCGATGTACCTCATGTACACCTCCGACCGCTGCGCGCCCTCCCAATGGTTTTCGAGCGCGGCGGAGATAAACGCGGAGGCGTTCGCGCGCGTGCGGTCCGCGGCGTAGTCCTTGTACGCACCGAGCTCTTTTGCGTCCGGGAAGTCGCGCGCGAGATCGCGGACGAGGCGCTCCTGCTTCTGCGTCGGAGGGCGTCCATCCGGCAGCAGCTCCACGCGCTCGCGCGTGCCGATGTAGCCGAGGTATCCGCCCGCGCCGCGTCCGCCTGCGCCGCACTTGATGTACGGGCTCTTGACGATCAGCCTTGCCATTCGTCGCTGTCGACCGTGCTGCGCGCGTGCTGCTCGAACGAGACGCGGCCGTTGGTCTCCTTCACGTTCCGCACGCTGTCGCGGCGGAGCGCGTGCAGAGCGTCGTCGCTCCACTCGTAGGCGCTTGCGTTGAGCGTCGCGACCATGTCCGCCTCGACCGCGAGCTTGAAGAGGAGGTACGCCATGTGCTCCTCGAACTGGCCGAGCCTCCCGTCGATGACGGACTTGACCGCGCGCGGCAGCAGTGTGTTGTCCCAGAGCGCGAGCGCGTCGGCGTAGTAATTCACCGCGCGCTCGATGAACTCGTTCCGGCTGCGGCAGCCGTCCGCCTTGTACCACTGCTCGATGCGGCGCACGGTGTCCGGCGGCGCGCGAAACTGTATCAGTTTTCGATTATCTGTTTCCTTGCCCATAATGCCTCCTTTTTGCTCTGTGATGCGCTGTAATTCCTTTCAAACAGGGCGCTTGCGGGGATGCAGATAGCACCTACGGCGAAAACCGCGCTGAATAGATAGCTCCCGCAAACCCGCTCCCTGCCCGCACTGCGGGCAGGTGTCATCGGCGCGTGATGGCGCGCCTTTATCCTGCCTCCCCCTTCGTCCCCCGTAAAAAGGCTCACGGCAGCTCCTCCGGCTCGTGCGCAGTGCGCGCCGCGACGTACTCCGCGTGCGGGATCTGCCTGCGCTCACGCTTCTTCTCAGCTTTCTTCATCGCCTTGCGCTTCTTCCGAACGCCCGACGCGAGGTGTGCGTCGTAGCCCGCGACCTGCCGCTCGTGGTAGAGCTCCACCGCGCGCTGGGGATCGAGCAGCGTGTACTTGAGATTGCCGTTCCAGCGCAGCCCGTCCGCCGTCGTGACCTTCGTCCCCTCGGTGGCGATGAGCCCCGCCTCGACCAGCTCGCGCACATACTTCCCGGCGGTCTTGCGGCTGCACCCGATGGCGCTCGCGATGGTCGCCTGGCTCGGGTGGCAGGTGTAGCGGTCCCTGTCGCCTCGCCTGCGGCACTCGCAGCTCGAGAGGAAACCGTAGGCGGCGATGGCGCCCGCCTTCAGCCCGAGGCTGTAGAGCGCGTTGGGGATCATGGCGTAGTTGCCGTGCGGGTTGAGCGCTTCGTTCACTAACATTTGACCAGTCCTTTCCGTTTCGTTTTTTTGCCGCGCGTGCTCCTCCTTCCTGTGGCTGTTGCCTTGCGACGTTTTTGATGCTACACTATGTTTGTTCCTTTGTAGATGGTGAAGTGCTTTTTCGATTTCGGAACATTTTTAATGCAGAGGGAGGAGAGGAGGATGCCGGAATTGAGAACGATGATCTGCCTGGAGACTGACGGCAGCGGCGGGATCGAAGTCGTTCTCCCGGACGAGGGCGGAGGCGAAGTGAGGCTTCCGCGCACGACGCCGGAGTGGGAGCTGATCCTTGCGGTGGAGACGGACTACTCCGCGTACTGCAAAGAGCTGCGGCGCTTGCGTGAGAGCCATCCGCTTTTCGAGGAGCTTTCGGACATCCGCGAGACCTGCCTGCAAGACCTGACCACGCAGGCGCGGGCGCTCGCGGAGACGCTGCGCGAGATCGATCCCGTCGCGTGCTTCACCGTTGCGGCGGGCCTGGACGCCGCGCGCCGGATACGGGACGACGGTTCGGCGTCGTTACTGCTCCGCTCGGGACAGCGGCAGCTTCTTGCGCTGGAGGAACCTGTCCGCGCACAGGTGCGGCTTCGCAACATCTTCGCCGTGACCTTCGACGGTATGGAGCGCGCGACGCAGCGCGAGCGGTACGAGAAGCTGCGGAGCGTATACCCGGACGCGGTCGGGCGGCATTACCGTATGCGCTGGACGGAGGAGGCGGACGGCGCGCCCTTGAGCGATACGTGCTCGGAGTATGTTGTTTCCTCTCTGTATGAGCTGCGCCTGCTGGAGCTCGCGCTCTACTTTCGGCAGGAGAAGCGGCGCATCGCGCGGTGCGAATACTGCTGGAGCTACTTTGTGCCGAAGACCTCCCATGCCACGGCGTACTGCGACCGGGCCTTCGGCGGTAAGACCTGCAAGCAGCTCGGTCCGAACCTGAAACGGTTTGTCGGGCCAGAGCAGGACGAGGCGCTTCATGTGTGCGAGCAGCTTCGCCGCCGTATGGCGGCGCGCTTGGAACGCTACGAGGGCGCGCTGGCGGACGAGCAGGCGAGGCTGTTCAAAATGGATACGTTCCAATACAGGGATTGGAGCGAGCTTGCGCGCGACGCCCGCGCGGCATATCTGCGCCGCGAGTTGACGACAGAGGAGTTCCTCCGGCGCATCGACGTCTATCACGAGCTTGAGAGCTACGACGTGGCCGCGCCGGACGCGCAGGGCAAGAGCGTTTTTCAGGAACGCATCGAGCGGGATGTGGATTTTGACCCGGCAACGGCATATCAGACGATGCAGGTGTTGGAGTTGGGAGAGCCTGAGCCCGCGTGGCGGATCGAGACCGCGGAGGAGCAGGCGCGCCGGGAACGCCGCGGGCATGAGAGCCTGCGGGAGAAATACGGGAAAGAATAAACCCCGGCGGGGCTGGCGATTTTTGTTCGCCAGCCCCGCCGGGGTATCTTTGTCTACAGATGGGTGGATTCTTCTCCCTGCAATATCGCGAGAGGATCATTCGCCTTTCAGATATTTTGCCATCTCGCGGTCGAACTCGGAGATGTATTCCGCGTCCTGCTTTTTGCGGAACTCCTCGTAGATGCCGCTGACCTTTTTCACGGCGTCCTCGTGCGAGACGGAGCCCTTGCCGTCCAGCACCTTGCGGCGGTTGTTGTTGAGAAAGCGGTCGGTCTCCTTGAGCCAGTCCTCCATGCTCATGGGCTGCTCGTCCTCCGCCATCAGCTCGGCGTAGTCGATGAACATCGTCACGAGCCTGTTGAGCCGGGACATCTCTTTTTCGTTCAGGTAGTTTTTGGCAACCAGCGTGTCACTCTTGAGTATCTTTCCGTCCGGCGCGCCCTTCCACGTCGTCAGGCCCATGGTCGGGCTGTCGAGCGTTGCGCGCTCGTCGAGCAGCTCGGCGGCGGTCTTTCCGGTCACGGCGAAGTGCAGTTTGTTTTGCACGAAGGCGTAGAACGCTTTCGTCGTTTCGCTGTTTTTATCGTAGTCGTAGCTGCACTGCTCGAAGATGTCCGCGATTTTCTGATAGGCGCGGCGCTCGCTGGCGCGGATCTCGCGGATGCGCTCGAGCAGTTCGTCGAAGTAGTCCTTGCCGAACGGCTGCCCGTTTTTCAGCAGCTCGTCGTTGAGCAGGTAGCCCTTCTGGATGTACTCCCGCAGCGTCCGCGTCGCCCACTGGCGGAAGCGCGTCGCTTTCTTGGAATTGACGCGATAGCCGACTGCGATGATCGCGTCGAGGTTATAGAAATTTGTGGGCTTCGTAGAAAATTCGGAAATTCCGAATTTTCTCATGACCTCCGCTTTATCAAGCTCGCCCTCTTCAAAAATGTGAGTAAGGTGTTCGCTGATGTTGGATTTGCTCGTATCGAACAGCTCAGCCAGCGCCACTTGCGTCAGCCAGAAGGTCTCGTCGTAAAAATAGACGTTGACGTACTCTTTCCCGTCCTCACCGAAATAGAACAGGATGTTTCCCTGCGGTATCAGGTCGTTGCTCACTGTGGTGTCCTCCAGATTCGCGCTGGTTGTGGTTTCTTGCTGAGGCGAGAAAATTGCAAGGGAGTTTTAACGGCTCTTTTATCCAATGACTTCCGACAGCAGCTTCCACGAGTCGCTCTTGATGTCCTCGTTATACTCGTCCATGCAGATGCACAGCTCGAAGCTGCTCTTGTCCTCGCGGACGAAGCCGCCTTGCAGACCGTACTTGCTGAGATAGTTCTTCAGCACCTCAAATTTGCGCGGAGAGAAAATGTCGATGTCCTCGCTCTTGCCTGTGCGGTCAAAGCCGCCTTTGGTTTCGATGATCCACAGCTCGCCGCGGACGCTCAAAATGTAGTCGGGGAAGAAGGACTTCTGCTTGCCGAAGCTGTCCATATAGACGATGGAAAGATACTCCGCGCCCTTGTCGCCGTTTTTGTAGAACCATTCCACGGCATCGCAGGTTTCACAGTATTTCTCAAACTTCTTTTCGGAAGCGGAGCGCGGTTCCGCCGACGCAAGGTAACCGTCGTATACGTTCTTCACCATCACCGCTTGGGATTTAGCCGTCGCGTCATAAGTAAACAGGCAGGATTGCGGAATATGGAACGCGGTTGTGGAAATGCGGGGCTGGTTCATCATTTGCTGGTCCAGCATGATCGCCATCGACTGACGCACATCGTTCTTGATCTGCTGCGCGTTGTTCAGCACGAATGCGTAGACCTCGCGGGTTTCCAGCGCCAGCACCTTGTTTGTACAGCGCGTATTCTTATCGAACAACCGCCGCAGGATCGTATTGATCTGCGCATACTCCAAACCGACCTTCAGACCGATTTCGGCGACACGGTGGTGGTACTCACGGCCATCCCTGTGCGTGTCCAGCTCGGTTTCAATGCGGATATCATTCAGCCCGCCGAACTTGTCCGCTGTGAGCGTTGTCATGGAGCCGGACACGGTATGCTGGATGATTTTATCAGAGAACTCGTAGCCGCCCGTTTGCAGCCGCGTCTTGTTTTCTTCTGTATTTTTCCCCGTGTGATAGGTTCTGGCATAGTATTCCGCAAGCGCGGTCAGCGCGGCGGCGGGATCGCGCGTCATGGCAAGCGGAGACTTCTGCTCGCTGGTCAGCGTGATCTGCTTGAACTCCGGCTTGAGGTACAGCGTGGCGGCGGACAAAGCGCCTTTGCCGAGGTTCTGGCGAACGCCCTCGGTGAATTTCTCGTCCAGCGTGTAGAGATAACAGCTATCCAGTAAATCGCTTTCGTAATGCTTCGCTTCCGGCATACGACGGATGCGCCCGATGGTCTGGATCTCGAACGTCTCGCTCATGTTGTCGCGGAGCTTCACAAGAATGTGCGCGCGTGGGCAATCCCAACCTGTTGCCACCGCCTGTTTGATGATGACCGCGACCTGCGGCGCGTCATTTTGCTCGATGTCATCCAGATTCTCGTGCTTTTTGGAAAGCCAGACGGCAAGTTGCCCGTTTTCATAGGTAATGCCATTGGCTTCAAACCAGCGCTCGATCTCGTCTTGCAGCACATCGTTCTTGTTGGGTATCTGTACGATGATGAGCGGGTTGACCGCGACGCCGCGACCGAGGAACGCGCTGTGCAGCTCTCTCTGCTTTGCCAGCGCCTTGCCAAGCAAAAAGTCGATTTGCTGCTCCACCTGGACGCTCTGCGGGAAGTTCTCGTTGATAATGAGCATCTTTTTGATGAGGCCTTCCGCGATGACGTCCTCCTCCGGTACCTCGATCAATTTTGCGTCGGTATAGTTCTTGGGCGTCGCGGAGCAGCGGATGATCTTCTCCGGATCAAAATAGCGCAGAATATCCGCCGCCTTGACGGTATCGTTCTGATGGCTTTCGTCCACGACCACCACGAAAGATAGCCCGTTCTGCTTTGCGCGCTCGATGTGTTCAAGGAAGTTGGTGTGTTCGCCTTCTTTGAGCGCGTTGCTGCCCTTTTTCGTCAACATCTCCCAGTTGATAAAGCAGGCGTCGTTCTCGCGGAAGCCGGAGGTCATCACATCGCGGAGCAGCTTTGTGTTGCTGCCGGGGATGTATTTTGCCATCTTGTTTCGGCTTTGTTCTTCGAGGTCGCCCTTGCCGGGCGTCAGCCAGACAAAGACCTTGTTGCAAAAGCTCTTGCCGTATTCGTCCATAAAATGCGTCAGGATGATGGTCTTGCCGCTGCCGGTGCAGCTTTTCAGAACGATCTCCCGCTCCGGCTCGGACATGGCTTCCATCAAGTCGCTGATGGCTTTCAGTTGATAATCTGCAAGACGCATACTCAGCCCTCCAGCTCGCGGTAGTAATAATCGGGGATGATGTGGATTTGGATCTCATTGGCGCGCAGGGCGCTTTCCTGCTCGCCGTCCGGCAGGATATCGTGCCCCAGATACAGCGTCTGGCATTTGGCGAGTGCCACCCGATCTGCCGTGAATTCCCGCAGCTCCTCGTCGGTCAGTACGATGGCGATCTCCGCGTTGCCGGTGAAGTTGACGCCGTTTTCCAGCTCGACCAGCTCCCGCACATGATGCAGAAGCTCGTCGGCGTACTCGTAGTAGAGCCGCTCGTCGATGGGGACAAAGTCAACGACTTGATATTTGAGGCTTGCCTTGTAGTCGTTGCTTTCCATGACACGCTTGAGGCGCTCGTAGGTCACGCTGCGGCAAATACCGTTTTCATTGTTCGTGCAGAGGATGAATTTGCGATGACTGTCGGCGTGGGCGGCGTTGTGTGCCAGCACCGCGTGCCCGGTCGTACCGCTGCCTGCAAAGAAGTCAAGGATGATGCTGTCGGGTTCGGAGGCGATGGTGAGGATGCGATCCATGAGGCGCACGGGCTTGGGCGTATCGAACGGTGCTTGTCCATCGAAAATGCTCTTTAACATTCTGGCGGCTTCATCGGTGTGCCCGGTTTCCTCATATGACCAGAAATTTGTAACGGGACGACCACCCACTTTGTTTAAATATGCCTTTCTGCTTAGTGTGCCATATCCCCCTTTAGTAAAGAAGAATTCAGGCCATTGCCCTTTAGCGTATCTCTCTTTTGCACTCCGAGCAGATTCCTCAATTGTTTTCTTTAGCACGATGGCAAGAACATCTTTGCGGATATCCCTGTCATCGACATTGCAAATGGTTGCTCGAATATGATAATCTTCCAAATCGCGCAATTCGTATTCGCACCAATCGCTCATAATGCTGAGCATTTGACTCTGCTGAAGCGGCCAGCATCGTCCCGAAGGCGGGTAGATTAATTCACCAGTAAACGGATGCTGAATCGCATATACCATGCCTTGATGCGTAGAAGCGCTTGGAGCACTTGCGATAATATTTCTCCAAGCTCCGTGAGGATCATTATCGGTGTTTTTGTACTTGGCATCCATTTTCTCTGTCCGTTCAAGTTTCTTGGGCTGCCAATCTGGTTTTTGACTATATGCCAATATGTGTTCTACTTCGGCTGCTATTCCTTTTACGTCATTGCGCATCGAGTAAGTACGCTGCCATGAGATATCTGCCACGAAGCAGCTTTCATCAAATATGCTGTCGCACAGAAGCTTGAGTGCTGCGCATTCATTGTCATCAGCGGATATGAAAATCACACCGCACTCGCTGAGCAAGTCTTTGGCGAGCACCAGACGCTTACTCATAAATGAGAGCCATTTGCTGTGCCGGAACGTGTCCTGGGCATCGACAAAGCTGTCGTCATAAACGAAATCCTTGTGGCCGGTGTTGTACGGCGGATCGATATAGATGAGGTCGATCCTGCCGCTGTGCGTCTTTTTCAGCAGTTCCAGCGCCGCAAGATTGTCGCCTTCCAGCAGAAAGTTGACCTCGCCGCCGCGGTCAATGAAGAGGTCGGCGTCCTCTGTCAACACTGGCGTATGCGTTTCCAGCGTTTCGTCGATGGCCTCGCGGTGCTCCTCGAACACGAGACCGAACTTCCGGCTGCCCAGCTCCTTCTCCAAGTCGCTGAGATAGGTGAGCAGGCTGCCGGTGTTCTCATCCTGCGGCGCCGCGGCTATGTATGTGCGGATCGAGCTGATCTTGCCAATCAGCTCGTCGCGCTTCTGTTTGGATACGTTGGTAGACATGGGTGCCTCCTCTGAGCAGTGTATCTTCGACAGTGTTATGCTAATTATACAAAATGGCGAGAGTTTTTTCAACAAAAACTCTCGCTTTTGGCGAAAAGATGTGGTAAAATAACATAAATGTTTAGGGCAAAAATGCAGTGGATGAGGGAGGAAAGAAATACAATGGAACTTGCGGAAATTATTGAAAAAAAGCTGAACACAGATAGCGCACGTCGCCTTTGGGAAACATCAAAAGAGATCGTTGAAGACTGCAAAAAGCATCTGACACAGATTACTGCGCAGATGCCAAACTATGATATTCACGATGAGAATCATTCGCAAAAGGTATTATCTAATATTGAAGAGTTTATGGGAGATAACGCAGAGAAGTTATCTCTTTATGAATTGATAATTATCTATTTGAGCTGCTATTTGCACGATTCAGCAATGGCACTTCCAATGTGGGAATATAATTTTCTGCGTGCTGTTGAAGGGTGTGAGGAATGCTACGATAATAGCACTCCCTTTCTAATCAGAAACGACTTTAAGGCACCGCAAAGCTTATCACAGTTGAAATCCTTTATTGAGCAGAACAAAAATACAATTTATCACAGTTACGAGCAGGTGTCTGGTTTTGTATTTTCACCAAACGATGAAGAGCAGCTTCAGCTTGACATTGCCAAACGAGCAAGGGACTATGAAGCGTTTCGGAATGGGTTTGCCGATAGATTATCCGAAAAAAAGGAAAACATTGCGGATTACCTTGAGCTAAGTCAAATGATTCGCTATGAGTTCATAAGGAAAACCCATCACACTCGGGCAGCAGATTATATTAGCAACTTGAGAAAAAAGCTCAGCAGTCAAATCGGAGAGAAAGCCACAGTTAAGATATTGGCCGACCTATCAAATGTCTGTCGTGCGCATGGCGAGCCTACCGAGTTTGTGCAAGAATTGAATCAGAATTCTACTGTAGATGAGGTCGGAACAGCAAATTTGAGATTTGCTGCAATTATGTTAAGGCTCGGTGATGCGACGCATTTCAGTTCTGATCGGGCGCCTATGTCGCTGTTTTCCGAAAAAGGGATTACCAATAGCGAAAGCCTCATTCATTGGAAAGCAAAATTTGCAGAAACAAATTATTCAATCATAGAATCTCAAGATGGGAAAAAGACGATTTGCTTTTCTGCGTTTTGTACAGAACCGTCTGTCTACTATTTTTTGCACGACTATATTGACTGGATCGATGCCGAACTGGACTTTTACTTTTCTTTTCTGCATGACCTTGAATTCCACAGGCAGGATACGGCGGCGTATGACTTGCAGCTAAATAACAAAGTTGACCGCACGGGAATTGTGCCTGACAAGACAAGGTTTATTCCAGAAAATGATGCAAAGTTTACGATGGATCAATCGAAAATCCTTTCACTTTTAATGGGAACCCAACTATATAAAGATAAGTACCTGTGCTTGCGGGAGCTTTATCAAAATTCACTTGATGCATGCAAGTGTATGAAAGCGCAGGATGAATCTGCGGGCGTCAAGTCAAAGTATAAAGTGGTATTTGGGCTGGAGAGGGACAACCGAGGGAGAGAATATATCTATTGCTTGGACAATGGAACAGGAATGACAAAAGAAATCGTTAAAAACTATTTCCTCCGAATTGGCAATTCCTATTATAAGTCGTATGAATTTATCGGGAAAAATGTTGACTGGACCGGAAAAGTCAGCCCCACATCTCAATTTGGTATAGGCGTTCTCTCTTGTTTTATGATAGGGGATTCCCTTGAAGTAACAACGAAGTACTATGATGGTCAAACAAACGCTTTTTCGTTTTGTGCTGAAGGGAAGAATGAGCACTTTTATTATATCCCTGTGAACCCTCTTGATGAGGAACGCATTGGTTTACATGGCACCTTAATTAAACTGTTTTTATCAGAAGAGTCGCAAGATATCAACAACGTATTACCTGATGATGCTGCATTTTTAATACACGTTGGCGAGAATCAGCTTGATTGGGAGTTGAAGCAATACAAAGAAGCGTCAGCAACGATGAAGCAGAGCATTTTCTATAAGGTGAATGAGCAAATAGGCATCTTTCATCCGTCTGTCGATGTATTTGTCCATATAGGTGAGGATGATATCCCACTAATTCAAAGAAATCAATTGTTTGATTATAAAGCCTTGAATATAGACGAAAAAAAGGTGGAGGATTTGTGGCGGACATATCATTTCTGGGGAAGCACTGAGAATCCGTACAAAGAGGTGTTGACGCATCATGACTTTGTCCGCAATATACCAATCTGCATCAGTGAAAAAGGTATAGAGCTAAGCACTTTTATATCCTTTCCGCGAAAAGGCATACCAATAAAATCAAGATATATGTTTGCGTTTGAGGATTATATTTGGAAAGCAACTCATTTGCAAATTTTGGTTGACGGTATTGTGGTTTCTGGAAAGAACGGACAATTAGACTTTGCAGATATCTTTGGTTATAATCTTGTCCAGGCTGGAGATATAATAATAAACTTTACGGGGAATCTTCGGCCAACGCTATCAATTGACAGAAGTGCCGTCGTTGAATACCCCGACGAGGTTTTTTCTGTAATGGAAGTCCTGAAATCAGAATTGATTAAAAAAGTAGTGCAGATGTTCCTGACTCATTTGGAAGAGGAACATATTGACGTAAATTCTGATGAGACTATTTTTGCATTTGACACCTTACTGACAAAATATGGGGATTTTTCTGCTGAAATTTTTAAACTGATAAGCACTACAGAATACGGACAAACAACATTGCAGAAAATTAGTGAGTTAAACTCTAATGGTCCAATTAGCATTAGAGACATCGTAAGTGGTGAACTGCCGAGGCTTAAAAATGTTAATTTTAGATTGCTTGATAGAACCGCAAACGAATTATTAGCGGGCAGGATGACAACCGCGTCACGAGTGGAAGTCAACAATGCAGATGTGATTATTGAATCGACGGAATTTAACACCCCTGCATCGCTTTACGGAGTAAACTATCATCATCGGCTTTCCTATGCTATAAAGGCAGACACCTGGGCTGGGATTTATGAACGTTTTGATCTTGCGACTAACATATGGCCAATTATTCCGGAAAGGCTTTTTAACAAAATTGATATGGCGTACAGCAAGAAGTATTTATGTGATGGAGCAAGGGTTCGGGTCTTAAGCGATGTGGGAAATGGGTTGGATGGAATTGCAAGGCTTAAAGCGCCTTTGATTAACCCCAAGTTTGGGATTTCGACTTGTCGTGATGATCCCTTCGGAAAAGCAAAATGCTTTATTGGCCGATGCGAAATAATACAAAACAACTACTGGCTATTTGAGATCAACCAAAACGGAAAAATGGTGCGTTCTGACGGGAAGGATTATGCACTATTCGTATACATAGCTCCAGACAGTCTATCTGAGGAAGATGAGGTTAGGTTGCGGGATTATATCGGTGTCGATGAAACCTATGTTAGTGGTGTTAGAGATGGATGGAGCATTTTGTTCCTCGGGCACGATCAAAAATATTTCATTTTACCAGGGATACGCGAAAAGAATGAATTAATCGCATTGATTCCGCCTTCGATTAAAGAGAGGAAAGATTCTGTAACATACTATAACCTTGATGAGACACCGTTATTGGAGTAATGATTCCGCACTTGTGGGCGGGCTTGTGGTACACTAAGGTCAGCGCAGAGGAAGAAATAACGGGAGGGATCATTTGTGGACGAGCATGGCGAAATCATCATCTATCAGGCCGAAGACGGGCTTGCCAAAATCGACGTGCGCGTCGCGGACGAGACTGTCTGGCTGACGCAGCAGCAGATGGCGGAGCTGTTCCAATCGTCCAGAAGCAACATCGTCGAGCACATCCAGAACATCTATGCGGAGGGTGAACTGGACGAGGTGGCAACCTGTCGGAAATTCCGACAAGTTCGAACGGAAGGAACCCGCCAGGTCAATCGCGAGATGCCTTTTTATAACCTTGACGTCATTATTTCCATCGGCTATCGCGTCAAATCCATGATCGCCACGCAATTCCGCCGCTGGGCGACCGAGCGGCTGAAGGAGTATATGATCAAGGGCTTTACCATCCCTGCTCCGCATCGCGGCTGAATCGGAATGCGTCTTGTTTCGTAAAATACATCTAAAAATTTGTCGTTGATTTTTGCTGTATTCCCACATATAATAGAGAGTGGAAAGGGGTGCTGATCATGCCGAACATTAAACCTGTCTCCGATCTGCGCAACTATGGCGAGGTGCTGCGCGACGTCGCTGTCGGTCAGCCTGTGTTTCTGACGAAGAACGGGCGCGGCCGCTACGCCGTGATCGACATGGAGGAATACCGCCAATATGAGAAAATGAAGGCGATGGATCGCCTGATGACAGAGCTGGACAAGGGCCGCCGCTCCGGTGAGACGCAGGGCTGGCTGGACGCCGACGAGGTGTTCTCGGAGCTGGAGAGAGAATACAATGGCTAAGCTGGTCATGTCCCCCGAGGCGAAAGCCGACCTGAACGAAGCCGTCGGCTATATCGCGCGGTAGCTCCAAAACCCAGGCGCCGCCGCACGGCTGCTGCGCCGTGTCAAGGAGAATACCCGCGAGCTACGCAAGTTCCCGGAAATGGGAACGCCGCTCGGCAGGAGCGGCGATGTGGAGTATCGGTACATTATTTGTGGAAGCTATATGGTGTTTCACCACTACCAGGAGGATACTGTCTATATCGACCGGGTTCTCTACGGTCGCCGCGATTATATGGCGATCCTGTTTGGGGCGCAGCTTGAGGATACCGACGCGGAAACTGAGTAAGCGGAGCGAAAGGGGCGTCGCCTTATCTTTGTTTACAGTTGGTCGTTATTTTCTCATCTTCCGCCGTGCCCGCGGTGCGCGGACGCGGTGGATTGCCCTGACCCATTTTTTGACCCAGACCGGAAAATGACGGCGTGGAACGGATGGACAGAGCATCAACTTTTGCGATTTTTCGCGGACAAAACAGCGCCGAACGGATGCAAATGACAAAAAATCACGCCACGACGGACCTTCACACGCAGGAGGTCACTGGTTCGAGTCCAGCAGTCTCCACCAAAGCGAAAATCCTGTCGACGACAGTCGGCAGGATTTTCGCTTTGTATTCTTCATTTTTAAGTTTTCAGTATTCATTCTTCAGTTCCTCCGACAGGATTTTCTAAGTGAGTATTGAAGACTTAAGACTGAAAAATGAATAATAGTTGCGATATTAGCCGCTTTTTGATATAATACGGTTAGTATACTCAATAAGCATTAAGCTACATGGAAGGGGACGTATTTGAACAAGTTAATACCAAAGATTGGCTCAGCCATTGTTACCGCATCTGTCTTTCTTTTTTCGTTCTGTATGATCGTTGATTATCCTTTTGGCTCCTATCTTGTCTGCATGTTTTTGCCGATCGGCTATATTATTATGACAGCCGGTTTTCAAAACGAATGTTGCGATGAACGGCGTGTGTCTGCCAATATAGGATTGGTCTTTTCTGCAATTTATGCAGTTTTCATTTTTCTGGTCTATTTTGCACAAATGACAAGCGTCCGGCAGGAGACTCTGACAGAGCAGGCAATCCGGCTGCTGGATTATCAACGTGGCGGCCTGCTTTTCAACTACGACTTGCTCGGATACGGGATGATGGCACTTTCCACCTTTTTCGTTGGGCTCTCCATTAAAGCGAACAGTAATGCGGATAAGTGGCTGAAAAACTTGCTGATGATACACGGATTTTTCTTTATAGGTTGCTTTTTTATGCCGATGACTGGCGTATTTACAAGCATGGCGGATAGCGAAAGCGGCAAAGGAGGCACAATTGCCCTCTTGATCTGGTGCATCTATTTTCTCCCGATCGGCGTCTTGGCATATAAGCATTTCACAAATAAAACGTGACGTTGATATCCTCTATTGTTCACGAGGGCTTGAATCCATCTGCTCAAAACACAAATCCATCTTTTTTGTACCCAATAGACAAAAAGAGACGACTTGCATTGGCAAGTCGTCTCTTTTTGGTGAAATCGCGGCGTAAAACGCCGTGAAAAGCGGCAAAACGCCGGCGGGGCCGATAACGCGCGAACGGGGGAAGTTTGCCCCGATTCCGACGGCGTTCACGTTTAATCTTGAAAGCACACGGGGAAAATGATAGGATAAAAAAGAAAAACCATAAAACTGCAAGGGGGAAAGAAAATGGGTATCTTTGATCGGCTCCGGAAGAAGTCTGCCGCCGAACAGGTGGAGACGCCAAAGGTGGAATCAAAACTGGCGCAGGACATTCCCGTTGCCGCGGCGTGGGCAAAGGACAATCTGAACCGCACGGGATACAAGGTTGATTACGACCTGGAGAGCATGAAAGAAATCGAGCGCTTCTTTTGTGAGCAGGCAAGGGAAGGCGGCCTATTAGAGCCGGGGAAATGCGGCTCCATCCTGTTTGCGTTAGGGTGCCTGGTGGGAGAGAGCATCATAAACGTCTGCGGAGGGCAGTGGGAAACGGACGACGAAGACCCAAAAGGGGAGATTAATATTGCCGTCCGGCTGCCGGACCATTCTCTCGTCTGGCCCGTGCAAAGATGCGTGAAACGATTGGCAAACGGACCGGAAGAGAGCCTGTACGGTTATGTCTGCTGTTTGAAAGAGCCATAAAACCCGTTTGCCGGGGCGGAACGGGGCTTCCACGTTTCGGATTGCGGCCGAACGGATAAGCCCGCCCGTCATTTGAAAACGGCCCGGAGCCATCCGACGCGTTTTGTGCAAAAGAGCGGGTTTTCGTTCGACTGTGCTTGATTTTTTGGGAAAAGAGACTATACTATCCATCGTACAGGCTTTGCCGCTTCCATTACCCGCTGCTGGGGAACCGAGTCCAAAAAACGCCACGGGCAGCGCGACAGGGGCTGAAACGGAGCGGGGCGGCGCGCGCCGCCCTCACTCACCGCCCTCGTCTTGCTCTTTGTTATTATTGCCATTATGGGATTGAGCCTGCGCGAAGCTAAAAACATAGATGAAACAGAGTATGATGAAATGGCTTTGCAGCATATCGTAAAAGCGAAAGCGTACGCGTTTGATACTCTCTACAAGGTTTTAATAATCGTTCCTTTATTTGAATTGTTTCGGCTGATACCCGGCTGCGGCATACGACTCGGCGGCTTATCCGTTTTCCGATTTGTTTTGGGAACATGCGAGGTGGCAAAAGGGTTTAAGTTTTTGCAGCTGGAGAGGGACGGAGATTTTGAATGAGCCGATTGAAAACGCGCATACGAGAATTTCGCAAGGAAAATAACATTCAGCAGGCTGAATTGGCTGCCGCGGTCGGGGTTAGACGCGAAACGATCGTCAATCTGGAAAACGGCAAGTATAACCCGTCGCTGAAGCTCGCAATGGACATTGCTCGCTATTTTGGGAAGACCGTCGAGGATGTTTTCTCCTTTGAAGATGAGGTCGAATAAGGACCGGGACGATGCTGTTTTTCAAACGACACCGAGAGCGCCCGCAGAAGTCGAGAAGAATCTCGTTGACCAAAGGGAGAATAATTATCCCGCGCGGTTGGTGTTCTCCCTGATCCACGCGATGAGTTCTTCCTTTGGCACGAGGATGCGGTTCCCGATGTACAGAGAGGGGAAGCCCTCGCTCTTGACCAACTCGTATGCGCCCGCCCTGCTGATGCCGAGCGCCTCCGTCAAGTCGGGTACGGACAGCATCAGCGGCAGGTCGTCGTAGTTTTTGAACTTTGCTTCTTTCATCGAATCGTCCTTTCTGTCGTTTGCTACCACGGCGTCGCCATGCTCATGCCGCTGCAGCGCGGTTCCTGCTCCAGCCCGCGCGCGTAGCTCACCGCCGCCTCGTAGCCCTTCTGCTCGATCAGATCTTCCATCCGCTTGCGGTCGATGACGGGCTGCATCGCGCCGGTCTTGGGGGAGCGAGTTTTCCCGGAAGATCGACGCCGCCTGATGCAGCAGGAGTGAGCAAAGGAGCTTAGGCGTGAGACGGTTTCCGCCGGAGGGAAGCGCCCGGCAGACAGAACGGCACGGCGCCGTGCGTGAAGCGTCGGCGCGGTGCGATTGCAAAGAAGACGGATAGATCGGGCGGCGATCGGGCCCGGTGAGGAGGTAATTATGGAATTTCGGGACGTTGTGAAAAATCGCTATTCCTGCAAGCAGTACGGTCCGCGCCAGCTTGCACCGGAACAGCTGCGTGCAATTTTGGAGGCCGGCCGGCTTGCACCGACGGCAAAAAACCTGCAGGAGCAGCACGTTTACGTGCTGCGCACGGCGGAGAGCCTGGCGACGGTCGACGCCGCCACGCCCTGCCGGTACGGTGCGCCCACGGTACTCGTGGTCGCGTTTGACAAAAACCGCGTTTTTACCTATCCGGGCGGCGGGCGCGACTCCGGCGCGGAGGACGCCGCCATCGTCGCAACCCATATGCTCCTTGCCGCCGCGAACGAGGGCGTGGATAGCTGCTGGGTCAACTTCTTCGATCCGGAGAAGCTGAAAGCGGCGCTGCATCTGCCGGAAAACGAGGAGATTCTGATGCTGATGGACTTGGGCTACGCCGCCGAAGGCGCCGGGCCGCTGCCAAACCACGGCGCGCGCAAACCGCTTGAGGAAACCGTAACGTACCGGTAAGGCGCGCGGCGCGCCGGATGCGGAAGACAGCCGAACCGAAAGCGAACCGACCTGGAAATGCGTCTGGAAGCGAAAAAGCCGCTGCCATCTCATGGGATGGCAGCGGCTTTTCTTATTCCGCAGTTACGCCTTGGTTTCGCAGTAAAGGCAGCGGTAGGTCTTGGTATCCTTGTCGGTGAGCTTGAAAATATGGGGCAGCTCCTGCTCGGTGGAGGTGATGCAGCGAGGGTTCTTGCACTTGATGACGTTGGTGAGGGCCTCCGGCATACCGATGATCTTCTTTTCCACCAGCTTGCCGTCGCGGATGACGTTGACGGTGGCGCCGGGGTCAACGTAGCCGATCACGTCCAGGTTGAGGGGGATATCCGCGTCGATCTTGATGATATCCTTTTTGCCCATCTTTTTGCTGGTTACGTTTTTGATAATGGCCACGGAGCAAGCGAGGCTTCCGAGGTCGAGCAGCTCGTAGAGCTTCATGCCGTTGTCGGCTTTGATGTGGTCGATGACGATGCCGTTGGAAATGGAGTCGATATTCATAATGTGCCAGCCTCCTTCAAAAGTTTCAGAATCAGAGCCATACGGATGTATTTGCCGTTGAGCACCTGCTTGAAGTAGCAGGCGCGGGGATCGTCGTCCACTGCGATGCTGATTTCGTTGACGCGGGGCAGCGGGTGCATGATGCACAGATCCTTTTTCGCCTTTTCCAGTTTCTTGGGATCCAGGACGTAGCTGTCCTTGAGGCGCAGGTAATCCTCTTCGTTGAAAAAGCGCTCGCGCTGTACGCGGGTCATATACAGGATATCCAGATCGCCGATGACGTCCATCAGCTCTTCCGTCTGGACGTAGGGGATGCCCTTCTTCTTGATCGACTCGCTCTTGACGTAGCTGGGGACCTTCAGCTCCTCCGGAGAGATGAGCACGAACTTGACGCCCGCGTAGCGCGACATGGCGCTGATGAGCGAATGTACCGTGCGGCCGAACTTCAGATCGCCGCAAAAACCGATCGTCAGATTTTCAAAGTGGCCCTTTTCGCGGTAGATGGTCAAAAGGTCCGTCAGGGTCTGGGTGGGGTGATTGTGCCCGCCGTCGCCGGCGTTGATGACCGGGATGCTGGCGTTCTTCGCCGCCACGTAGGGCGCGCCTTCCTTGGGGTGGCGCATGGCGATGATGTCGGCATAGCAGCTGACGGTCTTGGCGGTGTCCGCTACGCTCTCGCCCTTGGCGGCCGAGGAGCTTGCGCCGCTCGACACGCTCATCACGTGGCCGCCGAGCTCGTACATGGCCGCCTCAAAGCTCAGGCGGGTACGGGTGGACGGCTCGAAAAACAGCGTCGCCAGCTTTTTGCCGTGGCAGGCTTCGCTGTATTTTGCGGGGTTTTCGATGATGTCGCAGGCGGTTGCGATCAGCTCGTCGATCTCGCCTGTGCTCAGGTCCAGCACGTCAATCAAACTTCTCATAATGTTCCTCCTATCCAGCTTTCGTCACTCGGATTGTCGCGGAAGGCGAGCAATCTCTTAATATCTTCCAACTGTATATACCCTTCGCGCGCAGCTACTTCGGCAATGCAGTCAAAATTCGTTAGGGAGTAGTTGGTTACCTGTTCCGCCGCCAGACGCTCCAGGCCCTTCTTCATGCCGTAGGTGAAGATGGACACCACGCCCAGCACCTCAGCGCCCGCCTCGCGCAGCACGCGCACCACCTCGATCACGCTGCCGGCCGTGGAGATCAGATCCTCCACCACCACGACCCTCTGCCCCGGCTCCAGCCGGCCTTCGATCTGGTTCTGGCGGCCGTGGTCCTTTGCGCCGGAGCGGACGTAGCCCATCGGCAGGCCCAGGATGTGTCCCGTGATCGCCGCGTGGGCGATGCCCGCGGTGGACGTACCCATCAGCACCTCGGCGTCCGGGAAATGGGTGCGGATCAGCTCCGCCAGGCCGTTTTCCACGTCGCTGCGCACCGCCGGCGCCGTCAGTGTGAGGCGGTTGTCGCAGTAGACGGGGCTTTTGATTCCGCTGGCCCAGGTAAACGGCTCGTTTGGACGGAAAAACACCGCCCGGATCGACAGCAGATCCTTTGCGATTCTCTCTTGCAGTTGCTCCATTCGTTCTCCTCCTTATTCTTCCCGGCACAGCAGCGTCAGCAGTTGTCCGAGATCCTCTGCGATTGCCGCCGCGCCGGCGTCTTCCAGTTCGCTGCGGCTGCCGTAGCCGTAGAGCACGCCGATGCACGGCAGGCCGTTTTCCCGTGCGCCGACCACGTCGTGGCGGCGGTCGCCCACCATGACGGCGTCTGCCCGCGCGCACCCTGCACGCGTGAGCGCCTCTGCGATTACGTCCGCCTTTTTGGACGATCGCCCCTGCTCCGGGTGAGCGCCGCAGATCAGCGTGAAGTATTCGTCCAGCCCGAAATGCGATAGGATGCGCCGCGCCATCTCCTCCGGCTTGGAGGTTGCCACGAGCAGCGTCCGGCCCCGTGAGCGCAGGGCTTCCAGACATTCAGCGATGCCGGGGTAGGGCACGTTTTCCAGCCAGCCGGTCACGTTGTAGTAGGCACGGTACTCCCGCACCGCCTCGGCGGCCTGCTCCTCCGTCATGCCGTAGCCGCCCATGAAGCTCTCCTCCAGCGGCGGGCCGATGAAATCCGTCAGCTCGTCCGGCTCGCGCCGGATGCCGAAAGCCGCCAGCGCCCGGGCCACCGCCGTGGTGATGCCCACCTTGGGGTCGGTCAGCGTGCCGTCGAGGTCAAATAAAACCGTGTTCCAGCTCATCCCACAAACTCCTGCACGCAGCGACGGTAGGCCTCCACCGGATCGCCGCTGGCGGTGATCGGGCGGCCGACGACGATATAGTCCGAGCCGAGCGCCTTTGCCTGCGCAGGCGTAGTAACGCGCTTCTGGTCGCCCACGGCGCTGTCTGCAAAGCGAACGCCGGGCGTAACGGTCAGAAACGCGTCGCCGCAGCGCGCGTGCACCTTACCGGCCTCCAGCGGGGAGCAGACCACGCCATCCAGCCCTGCGGCCTTTGCATTTTCGGCGTAGTGCATGACCACCTCGTCGATCGGCTCGCGGATCCAGAGATCGCGCTCCATCGCCTGCTGGTCGGTGGAGGTCAGCTGCGTTACCGCAATGAGCAGCGGGCGCGTGCCGTCCGGCCGGGTCAGCCCCTCCAGCGCGGCGCGCATCATCGCGTCCGTGCCGGCGGCGTGCAGGTTGCAGACGTCCACGTCCAGCCCGGAGAGCACCGCCATGGCCTTCTTCACCGTGTTGGGGATGTCGTGCAGCTTGAGATCCAGGAAGATCTTATGGCCGCGCGCCTTGATCCGGCGCACGATGTCCGGCCCCTCGGCGTAGAACAGCTCCATACCGATCTTGACGAAGGGCTTCTCCGCCGTAAAGCGGTCCAGAAAGGCAAAGGTCTGCGCGGCGCTTGCAAAATCGCAGGCCACGATTACGTCTTTTCCCATTGCTTTACTCCTCCTATTATTTCGCGTAATGCGGCGATCTGATAGCGGGCCATCGTCTCCGGCAGCGCCTCGACGATCTTCTTGCACGCGAACGGGTCGACCAGGTTCGCCGCGCCGACCTCCACCGCGGTCGCGCCGGCGAGCATCATCTCGATCACGTCCTCCGCCGTGCTGACCCCGCCGACGCCGACGACCGGGACTTTGACCGCGCGCGCAGTTTGATACACCATACGCAGCGCCACGGGGAAGACCGCCGGTCCGGAGAAGCCGCCCATCGTGTTGGCGATGACGGGTTTTCTCGTGCGCAGGTCGATGCGCATACCGAGCAGCGTGTTGATGAGGCTGATGCCGTCCGCGCCCGCGTCTTCACAGGCCTTGGCGATTACGGTGATATCGGTTACGTTGGGAGAGAGCTTGGCGATCACCGGCTTGCGTGTTACGGCCTTCACCGCTTTTATCACCTCGTAGGCGGCCCTGGGGTCGGTGCCGAAGCTCATGCCGCCGCCGTGGACGTTGGGACAGCTGATGTTGACCTCCAGCCAGCCAACCTGCTCCTGCTCGTCCAGCTTTTGGCAGGTGTAGGCGTAATCCTCCACGGAAAAGCCGCTCACGTTTGCCATCAGCGGCTTATGAAAGCATTTTTTCAGCCGGGGCAGTTCCTCTGCGATCACCCGATCCACGCCGGGGTTTTGCAGGCCGACGGCGTTGATCATGCCGGCGGAGCACTCCGCGATGCGCGGCGTGGGGTTGCCGAAGCGCTCCTGGCGCGTCGTGCCCTTGCAGGAGAACGTCCCCAGGCAGTTGATGTCGTAAAGCTCGGCAAATTCATAGCCGTACCCGAACGTGCCGGAGGCGGGAATCACGGGGTTGTCCAGCTCGATGCCGCACAGATTCACACTCAGCGCTCCCATGCGATTTCCTCCTTTCGCAATACGGGGCCGTCCTTGCAGATGCGCTTGTACCCGGTCAGCGTTTTGCACGAGCAGCCCATGCACGCGCCGAAGCCGCAGCCCATGCGCTCTTCAAAGCTCAACTGGCCGGAGGTTTTCGTCGCGCGGAACACGGCGCGCAGCATCGGCTCCGGGCCGCAGGTGTAAAAGTAGGAATAGTCCTGCGGCAGGCCGTCCGTTACGAAGCCCTTGACGCCGCGGCTGCCGTCCACCGTGGTTACGGTAACGTCCGCGCCCAGCGCGCGCAGCTCGTCGACGTAGAACACCTCGTCCGCCGTGTTGAAGCCCAGCACGATGCGCACCGGCTTGCCGCGCGCGAGCAGCTCCCGCGCGAGCCAGAACATCGGCGGCGTGCCCACGCCGCCGCCGAGCAGCACCGGCGAATCCCCGGCAGGGGAGAGGTCGTACCCATTGCCAAGTCCCGTGAGAAGGTCCAGCGTCTGCCCCGGCCGCATGGCGGCAAGCTGCCGCGTGCCGCCGCCGACGATCTTATAGATCAGCGTCAGTTCGTCGCCCGCCACATTGCACACGGAGATCGGGCGGCGCAGGAATTTTCCTGTAAGCCGGATGTTGACGAACTGCCCCGGCGCAGTGATGGCCGAGGTGTCGCCGTGCGCGCGCAGCTCCACGACGTCCCGCGCCAGCGGGCGGCTGCGCTCGATGGTAAAGATTGACTGTTTCATCTCGCCTCTCCCCTCGCATAGACCTGTCTTCCGCCGCAGAAGGTGGCAAGACAGCGCCCGTAAACTTCCGTTCCGGCAAAGGGTGTCGCGCGCCCCATGGTCAAAAATTCGGAAGGATTGATCTCATAGCGTTCGTTCAGATCCCAGACGGAGAAGCCGTCCGATTCGATGCCGAAGCGCCGCCGCGGATTGACGACCATCAGTTCCATCAGTCGCTCCATCGACAGGACGCCGCGCCTGACCAGGCCCGTGTAGAGCAGGGGGAACGCTGTTTCCAGTCCGACGATACCGAAGGCGCTCTTTTCCAGCCCGCGGCTCTTTTCCTCCGCGCTGTGGGGCGCGTGGTCGGTGGCGATCATGTCGATCGTGCCGTCGAGCAGACCCTCGATCAGCGCGTCGCGGTCGCGCGCGCTGCGAATCGGAGGATTCATTTTAAAGCGCCCGTCTTCCTGCAGATCGGCGTCGCTGAGCAGCAGGTAGTGCGGCCCCGTCTCACAGGTAACGTCCACACCCTCGCGCTTGGCGGCCCGGATCAGCTCCACGCTCTCCCGGCAGGAGATGTGGCAGACGTGGTAGGCACAGCCCGTCTCCTTTGCAAGCCGCAGGTCGCGCGCGATGGGGCCCCACTCGCTCTCGCTGCAGATCCCGCGGTGGCCGTGCGCTCTGGCGTAATCACCGTCGTGGACGTAGCCGCCGCGGAGCAGGGAGTTGTCCTCGCAGTGCGCGGCGATCACCTTGCCCAGCGCACGGCACGCCTGCATCAGCGCGCGCATCATGCTCTCGCTCTGCACGCCGCGCCCGTCGTCCGAAAAGGCGATCACGCGCGGGGCAAGACCCGCAAGGTCCGCCTTCTCCGCGCCCTTTTCGCCCACCGTCAGCGCGCCGTAGGGGTAAACAGGAATGCGCGCGCTGCGGGCGATCAGCGCCTCCTCCTCAGCGAGGTGCTCCGCGCTGTCCGGCACGGGGTTGAGATTCGGCATGGCGCACACGGCGGTGTAGCCGCCGGCGGCTGCTGCGGCGCTGCCGCTGGCAATCGTCTCTTTATAAGAAAAACCCGGCTCACGAAAATGCACGTGCACATCGCAAAAGCCGGGTAAAAGAACGTATTGGGAACGGTTCCACACGGAATCGGGGAAATTGGGATAACGGGAAAGAACGCCGTCCGCCGAAAATTCCGGCGTCAGCGGAGTGGTATAAACCTTGACCTGCAGGGTTTTGCCCATCGTTTTGCCCTCTCTTTCCAAAAATAAAGGCCCTGCCGATTGCGGCAAGGCAAAGCGTGGAGGGAATGACGCCGCGGTGCGGCGGCCGGCCCATATAGCGTGAGCTTGCCGATCATTGCGAATCGGTGAAAAGCCTGTTTTGCAAAGTATACCATCTGACGGCGGCACTTGTCAACGATATTCCCCTTCGCCGCATGGACAAAAATGCTGCCGCTTCCCGGCTGCTTTTTGTTCGCGCGCACGATTTGCGTGCGAAAAATCGACATTTTCGCTTGACAGGTGGAAAAACGGTTGTTATGATGCTGATAATCGAAACTATTCGCTGCGCCCGGCAAAGCGCCGGAGCGCTGCGCGGGAAGCAGGGTGGGCATACACAGGCCGACCGTCTGGGCACACCGGAGCCGTTGCGGCGACCGAGTGTGTCCTTTATTGCAAGGTATACAAACCGGAGCTTACCGGATAAGGGAAAGGAACGATCATCATGGCCACTTTCATCAACGAACCCTCGCATACCTTTAACGAGTATCTTTTGATCCCCGGCTACTCCTCCGCGGAGTGTATCCCCGCGAACGTCAGCCTGAGAACGCCGCTGGTGAAGTTCCGCCGCGGCGAGGAGAGCGCCATCTCGCTGAACATCCCCATGGTTTCCGCTATCATGCAGGCCGTCTCCGGCGACAAGCTGGCGGTGGCGCTGGCGAAGGAGGGCGGCGTTTCCTTTATCTACGGTTCGCAGTCCATTGAGGACGAGGCCGCCATGGTGCGCCGTGCCAAGGACTATAAGGCCGGCTTCGTCGTCAGCGATTCCAATATCCGCCCGGACGATACGCTTGCCGACGTGATCGCGCTGACCGCACGCACCGGCCACGCCACCATCGCCGTTACCGAGGACGGCACCCCCCACGGGCGGCTGCTGGGGTTTGTTACCAGCCGCGATTACCGCGTCAGCCGCATGGCGCCGGAGCTGAAGGTCGCGGAGTTCATGACCCCGTTTGAAAAGCTGATCTGCGCCAAGGAGGGCGTTACGCTCAAGGAGGCCAACGACATCATCTGGGATCACAAGCTCAACGCGCTGCCCATCATCAGCGAGGACGAGCACCTGCGCTATATGGTCTTCCGCAAGGACTACGACTCCCACAAGCAGAACCCCAACGGCCTGCTCGACGCGCAAAAACGCTACATCGTCGGCGCGGGCATCAATACCCGCGACTATGCCGAGCGCGTGCCCGCCCTGGTTGAGGCGGGGGCGGACGTGCTGTGCATCGACTCGTCCGAGGGGTTTTCCGAATGGCAGAAGCGCACGATCGCCTGGATCCGCGCCAACTACGGCGAGAGCGTCAAGGTCGGCGCAGGCAACGTGGTGGACGCGGAGGGCTTCCGCTTCCTGGCCGAGTGCGGCGCAGACTTTATCAAGGTTGGCATCGGCGGCGGCTCGATCTGCATCACGCGCGAAACCAAGGGAATCGGCCGCGGCCAGGCCACCGCGCTGATCGACGTGTGCGCCGAGCGGGACCGTTACTTTGAAGAAACCGGCGTTTACGTGCCCGTCTGCTCCGACGGCGGTATCGTTTACGACCACCATATGACCCTGTCGCTGGCGATGGGCGCGGACTTCGTGATGCTGGGCCGCTATTTTGCCCGCTTCGACGAAAGCCCGTCCAACAAGGTCAGCATCAACGGCACGTACTATAAGGAGTACTGGGGCGAAGGCTCCGCCCGCGCGCGCAACTGGCAGCGTTACGACCTCGGCGGGGATAAGAAGCTCTCGTTCGAGGAGGGCGTCGATTCCTACGTCCCCTACGCCGGCTCGCTCAAGGACAACGTCGCCGTTTCGCTGAGCAAGATCCGCTCCACGATGTGCAACTGCGGCGCGCTGACCCTCAGCGAGCTGCGCAGCAAGGCAAAGCTGACCCTCGTCTCCGCCACCAGCATCGTCGAGGGCGGCGCGCACGACGTGATCCGCAAGGAAAGCAGCGACTATGTAAAATAAGCACAAATTTTTGCGCGTTTTGTCTGAATTTATCTCACCTCTGTTCTGATGGTCAGGAATTGACAGCATATATCTTCTGTGGTAAAGTAGATTGCGTCAATTATCACGTTCTCTGCAACTGACGGATAAAGTGGAGCACCACACGGAACAGAGAATCGTATTGCCGACCGTCTGGGCACACTTACCCTCTTGCAGGGGGTAAGTGCGCCCTTTTTGTTTTTTGTAATGACCAACGGAGGTAACGACATGAAAAAAGTTGCGATCATCATGGGCAGCGACAGTGATCTGCCGATCGTCAAGAAGGCGACCGATACGCTCAAATCCTTCGGCGTGCCCTTTGAGGCGCACGTCTTTTCGGCGCACCGGACGCCGGACGAGGCCCGCACCTTTGCGCGGCACGCACGCGCAAACGGCTTCGGCGTAATCATCGCCGCTGCCGGCATGGCTGCGCATCTGGCCGGCGCCATCGCCGCCAACACCACCCTGCCCGTGATCGGGATTCCCTGCAAATCGAATACGCTTGACGGCATTGACGCCCTTTTATCCACGGTGCAGATGCCCTCCGGGATCCCGGTGGCCGCAGTTGCAATCGACGGGGGCACCAATGCCGCCTTGCTTTCCCTGCAGATCCTCGCCGTAGAGGATGCGCAGCTTGCGCAAAAGCTGGATCAAAAGCGCGCCGCGGACGCGCAGACCGTTTTGAAAAAAGACGCTGCCATCGCGCAGCGGCTATAATAGAAGTACACTGAAAAATTTTTAATAAAAGGAGAACCACCATGGAAAAGAAACTTGTTTACACCGGCAAGACCAAGAACGTCTACGCGCTCGAAAACGGCAACTACCTGCTCAAGTTCAAGGACGACTGCACCGGCAAGGACGGCGTGTTCGATCCGGGCGAGA